>CAZWZZ010000190.1:0-5795 GCA_964638395.1 uncultured Caldilineaceae bacterium | reverse complement strand
AGCTTCGCCCACGACCTGTACCACCGGCTGGGCGACAACGAAGACCTGGTCATCAGCGAAATCCCCAACCGGGACGGCGTCTACGACACGATCAAGGATTTCTTGGGGAAGGGGAAGTAGCGATGAAAAAGACCGCGCTATCGCCGGAACTCCAGGCAGCCTGGGACAAGATAGATGGCTACGCGAAGGGGTACGGCCTCGATTACTACCCCATCATCTTTGAAGTTCTCGATTACAAAACCTTGTATGAAATCGCGGCCTATGGCGGCTTTCCCATCCGCTATCCCCACTGGCGCTTCGGCATGGATTTCGACCAGATGTCGAAGGGGTACACCTACGGCCTGAGCGTCATCTATGAGATGGTCATCAACACCAACCCTTCCTACGCCTATCTGTTGGAAGGGAACGAGATGGTGACGCAGAAGATGGTCATGGCCCACGTCACGGCTCACGTCGATTTCTTCAAGAACAATATGTGGTTTGCCCCGACCAACCGCAAGATGTTGGATGAGATGGCCAACCACGCCAGCCGCATCCAGCGGCTCATCAACCGCCACGGTCAGGAGCAGATCGAGGATTTCATCGACGTCTGTCTGTCGCTGGACAACCTGATCGATTACCACGCCCCCTACATTCGCCGGCCCGAAGCCCGCACCGAACGGAGCGTCTCCGAAGCGGAGGAGGATCCGCAGGCGGTCGAAGGGTTGAAGGTAGAGCGCAGCTACATGCGGAACTACATCAACCCGCCGGAATATCTGGAAAAGCAGCGCCAGAAGCAAGAGGAAGAGATGCAGCAGACGCGGAAGTTCCCGGAGAGTCCGCAGAAGGACATCCTGCTCTTCCTGCTGAATTACGCCCCCCTGGAGCGCTGGCAACACACCGTTCTGGAGGTCATCCGCGAAGAGGCGTACTATTTCGCCCCGCAGGGAATGACCAAGATAATGAATGAAGGTTGGGCCTGTCTGGCCCCGGGATCGTTGCTCTACACCGATCAAGGTCTTCTCCCTATCGAGGATGTAGCCACCGACCGGCGTCAGGTTCAGGTCAGCGATGGGCAGCAGCGCCAAACGGTCTACGATTGGGCCGCGTTCGACAAGCGGGACACGGTTTCGATTCGTACCCGGCGCGGCTTTGAAGTGACCGGCTCGACGACCCACCGGCTGCTGCTACCCTCCGGCGAGTGGCAAGCGTTGGCTGAGGTACAGGTTGGCGACAAGTTGCTGCTGGGCGGGGGCGATAACCTGTGGGCAGAGAGCTACGTGCCCATTCTGTGGGAACCGACCCGCCGCTTGCGCCTGGATGATGTGGCCGAACAGGCCGAGGTGAACGTCTCGACCGTCATTCGATACCGGCAAGGGATGAGAGGGCCGAATAGCGAGGTACTGGCTCCTCTGGTGGAAGCCTACGAAACGGATTTGGCGACGTTTGGCCCGACCAACCGCAGTCGGCAGGAGATTCGTATCCCCAAAATCGTTGACGAAGATTTGGGCGCGTTCCTGGGCTATCTGATCGGCGATGGACATATTAGCGAAACGAAACGAGTGATCGGCTTGACCACCGCTGACGAAGCGCAGGCCGATCATTTCATCCATCTGGTGCAAACGCTGTTTGATTGCCAAATCTCCAAAACGTGGGATGAGGGGCGATGGCGAATCAACTTCTACTCGATGGATGCCATTGCCTTTTTGCAAGATTTAGGGCTAAAAACGGGTCAAGCGGCCCGTCTGAAAGAAGTACCCACCGTCATTCTGCGCTCGCCCCAAAGTGTAGTCAGTGCCTTTCTACGAGCCTACTACGACTGTGATGGCTACGCCGGAGAGGACAACGGCATCATCCTAGTCACGGCCAGCGAACGATTGGGCCAGACCGTGCAACTCCTACTCCTCAACTTCGGTATTCTCTCAACCCGGCGGCAGCAGCAAGATGGGTGCTGGCGCATCTACACCACCGGCCAGTCGGCGGCAGTTTTTGGCCAAGAGATTGGTTTTGGGCTGCATCGGAAACAGACCAGACTTCAAAACTATATTGATAATCGCCACTGGTTCAAAAAAGAGGATTGGAGCGATGAAATCGTGGCCATCGAGACGGGGCAGGGGCCGGTTTATGATGTGTCGGTCACCGACAGCCACCGCTATGCCGCTCAGGGTTTCATCAACCACAATAGCTACTGGCACAGCCGGATTATGACCGAGAAGGCCATGACCGACTCGGAGGTGATTAGCTTTGCCGATCATCACGCCGGGGTGGTGGCGACCAGTCCGGGCCGGCTCAACCCCTACAAAATGGGGCTGGAGCTGCTGCGGGACATCGAGGAGCGGTGGGACAAGGGCAAGTTTGGCAAGGCGTATGAAGAGTGTGACGACATCCAGGCCAAGCGGAACTGGGATCAAAAACTGGGCTTGGGGCAACAAAAGCTGTTCGAGGTGCGCCAACTGTACAACGATGTGACCTTCATCGACGAGTTCTTGACGCCGGAGTTTGTGGCCGAGCAGATGTTGTTCAACTATCGCCACAATCCCCACACCAACTACTACGAAATCGACTCCCGCGAGTTCAAGGCGATCAAAGAGAAGCTGCTCTTTCAACTGACCAACTTCGGGCAGCCTTTCATTTATGTCGAAGATGGCAATTATCACAACCGGGGCGAACTGTATCTGCGCCACCGGTATGAGGGCGTGCCGCTCAAGCAGGATTACGCCCGCGACACGATGCGTAACATCCAGACTATCTGGACCCGGCCGGTCCATCTGGAAACGGTCATCAACGATAAGCGGCAGTTGTTGACGTTTGATGGGAAGGAGTATACGGCCAGGAAGATGTAATGTGAGGAAGAATGGAAGGTTGGAAGGCTGGAAGGTTGGAGGATCCAATATCTCAAAATCCGGCAATCCAAGCGATCTGTGTTTTTTAGATAGATATTCTGAATGATATAATTTGTAGATTTATCAAACTGGAAGAAGCGTGAGAGCAACCGGAAGCGATGAAAACCCAACCTTCCTCCTTCCAATCTCTCACCTTTCCACTAGCTTACGGAGGAGACGAAACGATGAACTTAAGCCAACGAGTAACCCAACAATTAGAGCAATTTACCACGCACGGAGCCGCAGCGGTCGAGGCAGCAGTGGTCGAGACGAGAGGCGTGCAAGCCACGATTGTCGGCCTGCCCGCCGAGGGTGAGGAGCCGAGCGTCGGCTTGACCATCGCCGATGCGGATCGGTACAGCGTCATCCTCCTCAACCTGGAGGTCAACTACGGCCAGCCAGCCCCCAGCAGCAACCTGCAAGGCTACGCCGACCAGGCCATCCAACGGCTAACCTATCTCGAAGAGCCGCTGGTCTTGGTGGAGCTAGATGAAGAAGACAACTTAGCCCAACTCCGCAGCCAGGTCGATGAGCCGCCGACTGGCCCCATCACCTATTGGGAGGTGTTGATCTGGGATCAGCCCCACCTGCGGGCCACCCTGGCCCGCTACGGCTGGTCGCCGGATAAGCCGGAGCGGGAGGCCATCCCCTACCCGGCCACCTTCACCCAGGCCGCCCGCATGGCCGAGGATTTGGCGGTCAGTTTGAAGAATGTTGAGAAGTAGTATGACATAAGACGTTCGCAGATGAGTGCGGACAGATAATTTACTTCAAAATTAATGGAAAGGTGCGGATCAAGATTTTTGCTTGACCGCACCTTTTGCTATAATCGTCCGAATGGAGAGTATTCCAGAATTTACCGAGTCATCTAATATTGTAAAGCGTGTTGTCCCTCTCTCGAATGTTGTGTTATAATTGTTATGCAAACTGAACAACTAGCGCTGCACCGGGTGACTATTATGCATGAACGATTGAACCTACTGAACCGCCTCAGTGATGAATTGAACAAAGATCTCGATCCTGATAAAATGTTGCGCCGCGTCCTGGACTTAACGGTGAGCCACCTGAACGCCACCACCGGCAGCGTGATGCTTTTCGATGCCCAGCACCGGGTCTCGGCTTTTATTTTGCAGCAGGAGGATTTGAGCGATGATCGGGCCAACCGCATCGTAGGGACGGTGTTGACCGAAGGCTTTGCCGGGTGGGTCTTGAAGAAGGGGGAAGGGGGGGTGATCGACGACACCCACGAGGATGAGCGATGGGTGGTCTACGACAACCAACCATATGATGTCCGCTCGGTCATCGGCACGCCGTTGCGCCGGCGGCAACGGATCATCGGCGTCCTAACCCTGGTTCACGACGAACCCCACAAATTCAAGACGGATGAGCTGCCGCTGCTGAGCGCCATCGCCGGGCAAGCGGCCATTGCCCTGGAAAATGCGCGGCTATTCAAGGAAACGGAGCAGGAGCGGCAGAAGCTGTCGGCCATCATCAATAGTACCCAGGATGCCGTTTTTGTGACCAACCCGGCCACCGAGATGTTACTGGTCAACCCGGCAGCGGAGGAGATGCTGGGCCTGGGCCGGAACAGTTGGCGCGAGCGGCGGTTGGCTGACCTGACCGACAATACCGACCTGTTGGGGCTGTTTCAGCCCGACTCGCCCACGATGCGGGAGATACCTTTGCCGGATGGCCGGACGATGTGGGCCAGCACCACGGAAATGCCCGACCGGAGCCGGGTCACGGTCTTGCGGGATATCAGCGCCTTCAAGGCGTTGGATAAGATGAAGCGGGATTTTGTAGCTGCCTTCACCCACGACCTGCGGACGCCGCTGGCCACGGTCAAAGGGTATGTCGAGTTGGTGCGAATGGATGGTCCCCTGACCGAGCGGCAAGAGGAGGACCTGGATGGCATCGCCCGGGCCGCCAATCTGATGAAAGCCTTGGTCGAGGATTTGTTGGAATTGAGCCGCCTGGAGCGGCTGGAGGAGCTGTCGCGGGAGGAGATCGCCCTGGAAGAGGCCCTCCGAGAGAGCATCACCACCATGCGACCGTTAGCCCGCACTAAAAAGGTGGAGCTGATCTTTGAGCGGGCCACGCCCAATCTAAGGATCGAGGGAAACACCGTTCTTTTCGCCAGGGCGGTAGGCAACCTGATCGACAATGCCATCAAATATACGCCCCAAGGGGGCCGGGTGCAGATCAATCTGGATCATCTGGATGGCCGGGCTTTGATCTCTGTGGTTGATAACGGTCCCGGCATCCGGCCTAAAGATTTGCCCCGTGTCTTCGAGAAATTTTTCCGGGCCAGGCCAGAGCTGGATGACGACGTGCCCGGCACAGGGTTGGGGTTAGCCATCGTTAAGACAATCGCCGAGCAGCACGGCGGCCAGGTCTGGGTCGAAAGTGAGCCGGACAAAGGCAGCACCTTCACCGTCGCCTTCCCTCTCGTGGACTACTCCAGCCCGGCGGCTTCGGAGGCGACGGGGGGCTGAAAGCCGGTTATGAATTGGTAAGAGGCCCTAAATTCCAGCCGCCACAACATATAGAGGGCCAGGAGGAGGAGGGTGGCGGCGATAGCGTAGGCTTCCAGGAGGGAAGCGCGGGTAATAAAAATGGCCACCAGCCCCAGTGCCCCACTGATGAGGCTGACAGCCAGAGCCACCGACAGGCCGGTCATCCCCAGACGGGCCATGCGGTGGGTGGTGTGATCGACGCCACCTTGGAAGAAGGAGATGCCCCGCCGAGTGCGAGAGACGAAAACCAGCAGGATGTCGAAAATGGGCAGCCCCAAGACGATAAGAGGCACCATCCAGGTAATTTGAATATCGTTGGCCGGGATGCGAATTTTGATGCCGAGGATGGCGATCAGATAACCTAGAAAGAGCGCGCCGGAGTCCCCCATAAAAATGGTGCTTTTGGGCAGGGGCAGGT
>CAZWZZ010000189.1:0-9313 GCA_964638395.1 uncultured Caldilineaceae bacterium | reverse complement strand
TTCGGATTGTACGAGGTCACGCTTCACCACCCGGCCTGCGTCACCCTGACCGTCACCCCGCCGATTGTGCCCCTGCCGACCATTGAGGTGGCCCCCGGCGGGCGAGCGGGCGAGGGCCGACCCCATCCCCACGCCCTGGAGCAGACCATCAACAGCGACGGCGTCCGGGATTACGTGCCCGGCGACAGTCTGCGTTACGTCCATTGGCCCACTTCCGCCCGTCAGGGAGCGCTTTATGTGCATCAATTTCAAAACACCCCGGCCGGCGATTGGTGGTTGATTCTTGATCTGGAGGAAGGGGCACAAGTGGGTCAGGGTCACGACTCAACCGAGGAACACGGGGTCATTATGGCCGCCTCGCTGGCTGACAAGGGACTGCGGGAGGGGCGGGGTGTGGGACTGGTGGCTTATGGTGAAGAGTTGGTCTGGCTTCGGCCGGAGCGGGGAGACACCCAGCGCCAGAAAATTTTGCGGGCCTTAGCCACGGCCCGGCCCGGCCAGCAATCCCTAGCAGCCCTGTTGACCCAGCTCTCGCCGGGGCGGCTGGCCAGCCTGATCCTGATTACCCCCTCGACCGATAACCGCTGGGTGGAGGCCCTGGCTCCGCTCCTGCGGCGGGGGGCGGTGGCCACCGTGCTGCTGCTCGATCCCATCGCCTTTGGCGGCCAGCGGGAGGCCACCCCCCTGCAAAGTTTGCTGACCGATCTGAACATCGCCACCTACCCCCTCACCCCCGACCTGCTCGACCGGCCCGAAAGTCGGCCCGGCCAGCAGGGGCAGTGGGCCTGGCGCGTCTCACCGCTGGGTAAAGCCATCGCCGCCCAAAAGCCGAGGGAGTTGGCCTGGCGGAAGTTGGGCGGCTAAAATGTTTATCATTCGCCCCCTACAGTGGCTTATTCGCAAAATCGGCATCCCGACGGTACTCTCGCTGCTGCTGATCTACGTGGCGCAGGGCGTGACGTTGCAAGGTTTGAACAGCGTCATTCGGGGCCTGGATGTGTGGTGGCTGGGGTTGATGGTCGCCGGGGGTGTTCTTCTCGGTTGGGGCGTAGGCCGCACGGCCTGGCCGGGCTGGCTGGGCGGATTGAGCGCCCTCCTGCTGGGCAGCACCGTCACCCTCATCCGGCTGGCTAATCTGGGCGGCATCATTCTGGCCTTGAGCCGGAGCGGGATTGATGTTGTCACTACTCTCTTGACAGGTCGCTTCGATGTTGCACCGCTGCGGCCCCATCTCGCCCAGCTCGGCAGCGATGTGGGGGTTCTGCTCACCCGCCTCAGCAGGTGGCTGGTCGATTGGGTCGGCGGCCAACCGGCCTACGAGCCGGTGGCCACCGCCTTTATCTGGAGCCTGACGATATGGGGCGTGGCTGTCTGGGCGGCCTGGTGGGTGCGCCGCCGCCGGCAACCGCTCGTGGCCCTGCTTCCGGCGGGGGGGCTGTTGACCACTGTGCTAGCCCACAGCCGCGAAAGCCTGATGCCGCTGGTCATCTTTCTGGCCGTCTTGCTGCTGTTGACGGGGCTGCTCAAGCAGCAAGAAAATGAACGACGCTGGCAGCAACGGCAGATCGGTTTCTCTACCGAAATTCGAACCGATCTGGCCCTGGCCATCCTGCCGACGGCTCTGGCCCTGATCGTCATCGCTGCGGCAGTCCCCACCCTGCCCTTCCGACAGATCACCCAATTCAGCCGCGATCTTTTCCGGGAGCAGATCATCGCCGGGAACGAAGTGGCGGCCAGAGCATTGGGCCTGAATATCGAGGGCAACGCCAACGCCGCCCCGGCGACCGCCCTCGACGAGGTGCGCCGGGGGGGGTTGCCCCGCAACCATCTGCTCGGTGCCGGGCCGGAGTTGGCCGAGCAGATGGTGATGGTCATCCAGACCAACGACCCGCCGCCCACCACGCCGGAGGAGACCCCGCCCCGCTACTACTGGCGCAGCCACACCTATGACCGTTATAATGGGCGGGGCTGGCTGGCCACGCAAACGGAAACAACGGCTTACGCGGCCGGGGAGAGCGTGACCGGCCCCAACGATGGGCCGCATCAGCGCATTTTGCAACAAGAGGTCCGCTTGACGCCGGAGCGGGGCGGCTTGCTCTACACCGCCGGCGCGTTAATCACCGCCGACCAGCCCTTCGAGGTGGCCTGGCGCAGCCACGATGACATTTTCGGCACGACCACCGAGGCGCTGGCCTACCGCGCCGAATCCCGCCTGCCGGCCGCCACTGCCGCCGCGTTGCGAAGCAGCGGCAGCGATTACCCGGATTGGATCCGCCGCCGCTATCTCCATCTGCCCGACAGCATTCCCAACCGCGTCCTGACCCTGGCCCGCGACCTGACCGCCACCGAACCGACCCCCTACGACCGGGCCAAAGCCATCGAACGGTACCTGCGGGCCTTCCCCTACAACCTCGACCTGCCCGGCCCGCCCCCCGACCGGGACATCGCCGACTATTTTCTGTTCGATTTGCAGCAGGGGTATTGTGATTATTACGCTACGTCGATGGTCGTTTTGGCCCGGGCTGCTGGCATTCCGGCCCGGCTGGCCGTGGGCTACATCAACGGCACTTACGACCGGGCTAACCATCGCTACCTGGTCAGCGAGGCCGAAGCCCACGCCTGGGTCGAAATCTATTTTCCCGACACCGGCTGGGTGACTTTCGAGCCGACCGGCGGTCGCCCCGCCCTGGAGCGGGCGGAGAGCGACCTGCCGCCCGTCCCTCCAGAACTGGAAACACCGCCGGAGGCGTTCTCGACGGCCAGGGGCACGCCGCCAAACCGACTCCTGTGGTGGTGGTTGGCGCTTCCGGGCACGCTGCTGCTGGTTGTCGCCGTCGTGACCGCCGGGTACACCCTCGACGGCTGGCGACTACGCCGCCTGGCCCCGGTCACGACCATCGCCCTCATCCAGCAGCGTCTTCATTGGCACGCCCACCGACTCCATACGCCCACCCACGAGGGAGACACGCCTTATGAATTGATGGCCGAGATGACCGAGCGGATCAACGATATGGCAACGCGAAAAAAATGGGGCGGTTATTTGAACCGAGGTGTGGCTGACCTCCGCTCCCTGACCGAGCTTTACGTCCGGGCCAGTTATAGTCCGCATCGTCTCGACGCCACCGACCGGGCCAGGGCCGTGCGGCTATGGCAACGGCTGCGCTGGCGGTTGTGGCTGGCCCGGCTGCTTGAATTACGCATAATCGGTTTACATATTTGGCTATGATTTTGCAACTACGGGGATTGACTTAAACCGTGCGCCGGGGCCGGTACTGAATAGCCTCGGCGATGTGGGCCGTCTGAATATCCGTCGCCCCGGCCAAATCGCCAATCGTCCGGGCCAGCTTGAGGATACGGTGGTAGGCGCGGGCGCTCAACTGCATCTGGGTCATCGCCGCCTTGACCAGGTTGGTGCTGGCCTCGTCGAGGGGGCAAAATTGGCGGATTTCGGCCGGCCCCATATCGGCGTTGGTGCGGAGCGTACTGTCCGCAAATCGCTCCCGCTGAATGGTCCGAGCCGCTTCCACCCGCTCCCGGACGGCGGCGCTGGTCTCGCCGGTGCGTTGGTCGCTCAATTTGTCGAAGGGCACACGGGGCACTTCCACGTGAATATCGATCCGGTCCATAAGCGGGCCGGATATTTTTTTCTGGTAGCCCTTGACCATCGACATGGAGCAGGTACACTCCTTTTCGGGATCGGTGTAGAAACCGCAGGGGCAGGGGTTCATCGAACCGATCAGGGTGAAGTTGGCCGGGTAGGTCAACGACCCGGCCGAGCGGCTGATGGCCACGATTTTATCCTCCAACGGCTGGCGCAGCATCTCCAGCATGCGGGTGCCGAACTCCGGCAGCTCATCCAGAAAGAGGACGCCCCGATGGGCCAGGCTGATTTCGCCCGGCTTGGGCCAGCGTCCGCCGCCGATGAGACCGGCGTAGCTGACGGTGTGGTGGGGGGCGCGGAAGGGGCGATGGGCCACCAGCGGCTCATCGGCGGTCAGTTGATCGGCCACGGAGTAGATGCGGGTCACATCCAGGGCCTCGTCGATGGTCATGCGGGGTAAAATGCCGGGCATCGCCCGGGCGATGAGGGTTTTGCCGGAGCCGGGCGGCCCGGACATTAACAAATTATGTGAACCGGCAGCGGCCACCTCGATAGCCCGCTTGACGTGTTCCTGCCCTTTGATTTCGGCCAAATCGGTGGCGAAGGGGGGTAAATTATTGGCCTCGTCCAGAGGATTGGGCCGCTCGTAGGGGGCCAGCTTTTTGTGGCCGGACAGATGATCGACCAGTTGCAGCAGCGACTCGACGGGATAAACGGTCAAACCCTCGATGAGCGAGGCTTGAGCCGCATCCTCGGCAGGCACGAAGAGGGTGGTGAAGCCCTCTTTTTTGGCCAGGGTGGCCATCGGCAGCGCTCCGCTGACGTGACGCACGCCGCCATCCAACGATAGTTCCCCCATCACGATGGCCTGGCTGACATCGCCATAAATCTGCTCCGAGGCCAGCAGGCTACCGATGGCGATGGGCAAATCGTAAGCAGGCCCGGCCTTGCGGATATCCGCCGGAGCCAGGTTGATGGTCAGCCGCTCGCTGGGGAAGGGTAGGCCGGAATTTTTGATGGCCGCCCGGACCCGTTCCCGGCTCTCCTGGACGGCGGCATCCGGCAGGCCGACGATGGTCATCGACGGCAGTCCCCGCGAGATGTCCACCTCGACTTCGATCAAGACCCCTTCTAATCCAACAACGGCGCAACTGGTCACTTTGGCTAACATAATGGTATCCTCGACTATCCATCTGAGTCCCAGGTAAAAGGAATGTTAGGAATATCGTCCAGTATAACACAATGTTAAGATGAGGCAAGCAGAGCGATTACTATCGTCAAATTTTGTTTCCCCGTCGCAGCCCGGCTCGAATATCGGCGGCCCGCTCCCGCAGGTCAGCCAAATCAGCCGCATCCTTCTTATCCAGCATGGCCAACATCATATTCATGCGCGGATTTTGCTTGAGCTTATCATAATTGCGGGCCAGAAAATCCCAGTAGAGGGCATTGAAGGGGCAGGCGTTGTCGCCGGTTTTCTGGCGATGGTTGTAGGCGCAGCTTTTACAGCAGTTGCTCATCTTGTTGATGTAGTTGGCCGAGGCGGCGTAGGGTTTGGTGGCGAAGATGCCCCCATCGGCGTAGAGGGCCATACCCAACACGTTGGGGCTGACGACCCACTCGTAAGCGTCGCTGTAAGCCAGCCAATACCACTCGTTGACCGCCTGGGGGTCGATCCCGGCGATCAGGGCGAAGTTGCCGGTGACCATCAGCCGTTGGATGTGGTGGTTGAGACCATATTTTTGGAGGGTGGTCACAGCATCGGCGACACAGGCCATATCGGTCTCGGCGCTCCAGTAGAAATCGGGCAGCGGCAGATCGGCCCCGAAATGGTTGGTTTGGAGATAGCCGGGCATCTGGAGATGGTAAACCTGGTAGAGGAACTCTCGCCAGCCGATGATCTGGCGGATGAAGCCCTCAACCGAGTTGAGGCGGGCCTGCCCGGCCTGGTAGCGGGCCTCGACGCGGCGGCACAGATCGAGCGGCTCCAGCAGGCCGACGTTGAGCAGCGGCGAAATCTGGGAATGATAGAGGCTCGGCTGGCCCATAACGATGGCGTCTTCGTAGGGACCGAAGAGATCGAGCCGCCGGTCGAGGAAATCCTCGAAGAAGTCGTTGGCCTGCGCCCGCGTGACCGGCAGCCAGAAACTATCCAGCTCGCCGAAGTTGTCGGGAAATTCACGCTCGACGAGATCCATCACGGCCTGGGTAATTTCATCCGGCTCGTAGCGGGGCATCGAAGGAAAGGTGTGGTCGGCGGGGGGCGTCTGACGGTTCTCTTTGTCGTAGTTCCATTCGCCGCCAGCCGGGTCGTCATCCGCCATCAGCAGGCCAGTCTGGCGGCGCATCCGGCGATAGAAATTTTCCAGCAGCAGTTGCTTTTTGCCCTCGGCCTGCTCGGCGAAATCCTCCCGGTCACTGAGGAACATATTGTTGGGGGTGATCTCGACCTCCAGCCCTTGCGCTTCCAGCAGATCGGCCAGCCTGGCCGCCCGGCCATACTCCGCCGTCTCCATCAGCCGAAATTGCGCCGGTTGATGTTTGTCGAGATGTTCATCCAGGGCGGCTTTGAGCGTAGGTTGGGCTTCGTAATAATCGACCGTATAGCCCAATTCCCGCAGCTCCTCGGCAAAGTGGCGCATTGCTGACCAGATGAAGGTCAATTTTTGTTTGTGGTAGGGCAGAGCGCGGGCGCGACTGAGGGACTCGATCATCAAGATGTCGCAAGCGGCGGGGTCAAGGTCGGCCAGGGAACTGATGTCAGGGGTGAGTTGGTCGCCCAGAATCCAGACGGTAATTTTCTCAGACAATTGTCGCTACCAGCCCCACGTGCCCGGTCCGCCTTTGAACGGCCCGACGATGTCGCTGGTGACCCAGCCACCGTAAAAATCCCCGGCCTGGGCTTGAACCTGCTCATCACCGACATAGCAAGCCTCCATCAGGCTGGGATAGAAGGCCACGTAATCTTTGAGCGAAGCAAATCCAGACGTAGGGTTCGGGTAACACCAGGCGGCGTGCGGAGCCGTTTTGTCGCCGACGGACACAGTGTAGTAGGCCGCTTGCCCCTTCCACTCACACCAGGTGGTGCGACCGGTCGAGGTCAGATACCCCATCTCGATGTCGGCGGGGGGGATGTAGTAGACGGGCGGGTGGCTGGTTTCCAGCACCCGCTTGGCCCGCCGGCTGTCGGCGATGACCACACCGTTGAACACCACCTTGATCTGTTTTGACGAGTCCTCAAGGCGCGGCGGGCGGGGATAATCCCAGACCGACTCCTGGCCGGGACCGGGTTCAATACGTTTATTTTTCATTCGGTACTCCTCTATAGTTTATGCCGGAAGCTGCTCGTGGATGACCGTTCCGGCGGCCAAGCCTGACAGGGCTGCCCCCTCGACCCTCGGCCCGCCAAAGGCATCTCCGGCGAAAACGAGGGGCGGCAGGTCTTGGGCCAGCAGGTAACGGTCGGGATAGGTGACGACTGGCAGAGCATACCGCCACTGTTTATATTGCGCTTCCACAATTTTGGTTTCATTCTCGAAGAAAGGCGCTAACTCTTTCATAAAAAAGTCCATCACCTCCTCATCGGGGGTCTCCCAATGTTGGCGGCTGTAATCAGACCCGGCGTGGACGGTGATGATTTTGGCGTCGGGCGAGATACCCTTGCGTTGGTTGTCGGCAATCCAGCTTATCGACGACCCCAACCGTTGGATACTGCCCGGCTCCGGCAGGTTGACCGGCCCTTCCACCAGGAACAGCCCGGCCAGACAGGGCGCATACTCGATTTCTTCCAGAGAGACCTGGTCATACGGAGCCAGAGTCACCTGCCCGGCCTCCAACAAAGCCAGCGATTGAGGAACCGGCGGCGTCAGCAGCAGCGCACGGGCGGTGTACTGCTGGCCGGTCGCCACCTCAGCTTGCCAACCCGCCGCATGCAGCCTGACCTGCGTCAGGCGGGTGTCTACCTGAACCTGTAGCCCCTGAGCCAGATGTTGGGCCAGAGCGTTCATCCCGCCCCGGATGGCGTAGCGGGGATGCCCATCTGACGGCGCGGCCAGGATGCTCCCGTCAGACCAGCCGGTTGACCATTGGAAAATCAACCCCTGTTTGGACCAGGTCTCGACCCACGCTTGAAAGGCCGGCGACCGCACGGTAAAAAATTGGGCCCCGTGGTCGGCTCGACCTGCGCCCATTCGCCGCGTCGCCAGCCGCCCCCCCACGCTGCGCCCTTTATCAACCAGCAGGACGTTTTGGCCCTGCTGCTGTAGTTGTTTAGCCGCCATCAAACCGGATAGTCCGGCCCCCACAATCAAAACGTCATAGTTAACTGTTGCCATACCCTCCCCTTTCTTTTTACCAACGATAGCGGTACGGATGGTAGCTATAGTAGCTGTAGTTGTACCCGCTGCCGCCTTGATAATAACCGTGCCCAAAAAATGGGCCATAGTAATACCGTCCGCCTGCATCATTGCCGCCCCGGCCATAGCTGTTGTTGCCACAGCCACAGTAACGGCGGCCGTCCCGGTCGTAGCGGTCTTGGTTGTAGGGCTTGTTGTTGAAATAGCGGTTGTTGTCCGGCTGGCGATAGGTGGGCTGATGTTTGGGCTTGGGATCAGCCGGTTGCTGGCCCTGGTCAGGCGGTAGCAACACCGCGTCGATGACGTGGATGATGCCGTTTGAGGTTTCTATATCGGTAATGATGACCTGGGCCTCGTTGATGCGGACAACATCTCCCTCGACGGAAATGCTGACCGGCTCGCCCAGGATGGTGTCTGCCGCGCCGAGCTTCGTCACATCCGCCGCCGGGAGCCGGCCCAAGATGACGTGGTAGAGCAGAATGTCGCGCAGGGCCGGAATGTCGTTCAGCAGGCTGTCCAGCGTGCCGTCGGGCAGGGCGGCGAACGCCTCATCGGTCGGCGCCAGGACGGTGAACGGTCCCGGCCCTTTGAGCGTTTCGACCAATTCGGCGGCTTCGAGCGCCGTGACCAGGGTGGTGAAGCGCCCGTCGGCGATGGCCGTATCGACGATGTCAGCCCCGGCCGGTTGCTCGTCGCCGGGGGTCTCTTCCATCATATCCTCGTCCGCATCCTCGTCCGTTGTCTCTTCGTCGGTTGTATCTTCATCCATCGGCGCGTCATCCATCGCCTCCTCATCCTCACCGGGCGCTGGTTCTTCGGTGGGAGCGTCCCCATCATCCATCATCCCCTCATCCTCTTGCAGCGACGGGGGCAGCAGCACCGAATCGATAACGTGGATGACGCCGTTGGCCGCCTGAATATCCGTAGCCGTCACCTGAGCCTCGTTAATGCGGACGACATCCCCTTCGACGGCAATCTCCACCGGCTCGCCGAGGGCAGTCTCCGCCGAGGTGAGCGTGACCACGTCGGCAGCCAGCAACCGCTGGGGCACGACGTGGTAGAGCAAAATATTACGCAGAGCCTCGGTATCATTCAGAATATCGTTCAGTTGCGCTTCGGGGATCGCATTGAAAGCCTCATCGGTCGGGGCAAAGACAGTAAACGGCCCCTCCCCCTGGAGCGTCCCGACCAGGCTGGCCTGTTGCAGCGCTTGCGCCAGAATGGTGAAGCGGCCATCTTCGAGGGCCAGGTCAACCACAGTCGGTTCGGTCTGTTGGGTGGAGGCCCCGGCCAGGGTGGGCACTGCCGTAACCAAGCCGATGAGAAGCAATAGAAATAATTTAGCCATTAACTTTGTCAT
>CAZWZZ010000188.1:0-9356 GCA_964638395.1 uncultured Caldilineaceae bacterium | reverse complement strand
GAAGTGCCTTACGTTTCCACCTCAATCGGCCAAGACCCGTTGGTGTTGCCGGATGAGATGTGGCTACGGGCCAACGGCACAAAGGAAATAGTCTATCGCAAATCGTTAGAAGAGGATGTGGCCGCCCTGGATAAATATCCACCCGATTTCGTTCTGGGGACGACACCTTTCTGTAGCATCGCCAAAGAGCGGGGTATCCCGGCTATGTATTTCACCAACCAGTTGGCCTCGCGCCCCTTCTTCTTGAGCGCCGGGATGGCCGCCACGCTTGGTTTTATCAACCAGACGATGCAGCATCAAGCTCGATATGAGTGGATGCACGCTTTCTTCGAGACAGAAGAAACAGAAGAAACAAAAGAGCCGGAGACAACCTATGCCTGACGTCATCCGCGACCTGTCCGATACGAGTAGCTACTGGGCCGCGATCTGGACGATGTGCGCCCTGCCGGACGTCCACGTGATTTGCGACGCGCCGATTGGATGTTATAATCTGGTGGCTACCGCCGTCTCCAACTACACCGACGCCCTGCCCAACATCGATAACGTCACCCCCTCCGTCATTCGTGAAAACGAGGTAGGCGGCAGCGGCACCGGCCCGACCGTGTTGCAAACTTACGAAGCGCTGCAAGCCGAGGGGACGTTGGCGGGAAAGCAGCTTATCGTTGTTTCGACCGCCGAAAGTGAAATGATCGGCTCCGATCTATCGGATCTGGTGACGAAGCTCAAGCCGGGGACCACCTTTTTTCACAGCGAGTCCCTCTCCGACGATGAGTGGCTGGGCCGGGATCGGGTTTTGCAGTGGTTATGGGAAAATTACGGTCAGGCCCAGGCGGCTCACATCGAGGTTGAACCGGGCCTGGTCAACATCATCGGCCCCACTTACGGCTGCTTCAATGCCCCCTCCGATTTGAACGAAGTGCGGCGGTTGATCGAAGGGGCCGGGGGACGAGTCAACCTTGTCTTTCCCTACGAGGCCAGCCTCTCCGACATCAGCCGGTTGGCGCAGGGGCAGATCAATGTTGTTCTTTACAAAGAGTTTGGTCACACCCTGGCCGACTCGCTGGGGCAGCCCTGGCTTCACGCCCCGATGGGTATCCGGGAAACGACCGAATTTATCGAGAAAATCGGTCAGCATCTAGGGACGGAGGAAACGGCGCGAGCCTTCATCCGGCAGGAAAAGCGGACGACGCTGAAAGCGGTCTGGGATTTGTGGAAAGGCCCCCAAAGCGATTGGTTCGCCACCACCAACGTGGGGCTTGTCGCCTGCGGCACTTACGTTGATGGCCTCAAGGCTTTTTTGGGGGAGGAGATGGGGATGCCGATTGCCCTGGCTGCCTCCCGTCCGCTCCGCCCCGGCGAATTGGATAATGAGGGGGTGCGGCGACAGTTGCACCAAAACGCCCCGGCCTTCGTCTTTGGTTCTATCAATGAAAAGATTTACCTGAGCGAAGCGGGCGCGAAACACGTCAATTTTATTCCTGCCGCCTTCCCCGGCCCAATTGTGAGACGCTCGGTGGGTACGCCCTTTATGGGCTACCGGGGTACGGTTTATCTGTTACAAGAAATTGTCAATCGTCTCTACGAAGTCTTGTTCAACTTCTTACCGGTCGATACGGCCTACGCCCAGAGTCGGGGGCGCAACGGTGCCGGCCCGCAGCCTCAGCCGTCCGGCCCGCAGCCGGGCAATCTGCCCTGGCAACCGGCTGCCAAAGAACGTCTCGATGCGGCGCTGGAGCAGATTCCCTTTATGTCCCGTATCTCCGCCAGCCGGGAGTTGCAAATGCAAGTCGAGGCGCTGGCGCGGGAAGAGGCGCTGGAGGAAGTGACGTTAGACCTGGTAGAGAAAACGCTGTCGTCAAGACAACGACGTTAAAGATGATTTATGAATACGATATTTAAATTGACCGGCCTGCTAATCAGCATCATTGCCCGTCCTTTCCGTCCCTTTCACGAATGGTACCGGAGCAAACCCCGCCTGGTCTTCTGGACGGGTATCTTCCGGTTGGGTCTTTTCCAATTTGGTATTGGGTTGTCATTAGCCCCCATCACCGGAACACTCAACCGGGTTCTCATCGACGATGTGGGCATCTCCGCCGCTGCGGTGGCTTTGTTAATCGCGTTACACTACTTCGCTTCGCCCGTGCGGGCCGTCATCGGCTACCGCTCCGACAAATCCCGGTCGCAAGGAAAATGGCGCACCCCGTATATTGTGTTAGGAGTGATGCTCACCTACGGCGGCCTGGCCCTGGCTCCCTTCTCCCTGATTTTGTTGGGGGGACACGGCATCCTCTCCTACTGGCCGGCGCTCATCGTCTGCATCGCCATCTTTTTGGCTTACGGAGCAGGCGTCGGCATCGTGGAGACGGTGTATCTGGCCCTGGTCAGCGACATCACGCCCCAGCACGAGCGGGGCAAGGTGCTGTCGGTGTTGTGGATGATGCTCATTATGGGCACGGTGGTCAGCGCCATTGTGGTCAGCAATCTACTGGTTGACTACTCCCATCTCCTACTAATTCAGGTCATGCAAGGATCGGCGCTCTGGTTTGTGATCCTGACGGTGATCGCCCTGTGGGGACAGGAGCAGTTGAACCCGGACGGCTCGATCAGATCGAACCTCGAAACGGTGCGGGTCCGCCTCAGCCTGTGGGAGTCGCTACGGTTGTTGAGCGGCGAGCAGGTGTTGAAGGGGCTTTTCGTTGTCATCTTTATCGCTACAATGGCCTTCGCCACCCACGATGTTTTGTTAGAGCCGTATGGCGGACAAGTTTTGGGGATGAGTGTGGCGGCCACTACCCAGCTAACAGCTTTGTGGGGCATCGCCACCATTCTGGGCGTCTTGCTGGCCGCCCTTTTCCTGTGGCGTAAATTGGCTCCGGTGTTACTCATTGGTTTGGGGTGCGCCGTCGGGCTGTGCGGTTTCGGGGTGATTAGCTACGCCAGCGATGCCGCACTGGTCGGCCCCTTTCAGGTCGGCGTGGGGCTGATTAGTTTGGGGCGGGGCTTGTTCCTGGTCAGCAGCGTCATTTTGGTAATGTCCCTGACGGACGTCAGCCACGCCGGGCTGTTTCTGGGCATCTGGGGTATTGTTCAAGCCCTGGCTCAGGGAATCGGGACGATTGGCGGCGGGATCGTCCGGGACTTGGCCCACTACCAGACGGGTAGCGTGGTGTTGGGGTATACGGTCGTTTACACCACATCGCTCACGCTGTTACTCATTGTTGTTTTGCTTCTAGCGTTCCGTTTAGGAAAGCAGTTGCGAGTCAGTGAAATCAAGATGCCTTGGTCGGGTATGGAAGAAATTCCGGCCGATCAATTGGCGTTCTAGCTTTCTTAAAATCACGGAGGATACAATGTTCAAATCACGGTTGGTTATCATTTCTATCATTACGGCTCTGTTAATCGGTGTGACCGGTTGTGCCGGGATCGGCGTCAATGAAGTGGCTACGGTCGAGAGCGAGACCGTCGAGGTCCAGATGCAATATGTCGATGGCTCGCAGGTCGGGCCGCTCTACGATGTGTCTGTTACCGTTCCGCCGGATTGGGTCGGCAATTTTGAAACGCGGAACGAGGGAAATGCCCTATACTTCGACTATATTGGTGAGTCGGAGAGGCCGGCCCAGGTTTTCTTTATCGAAGCCTTGTCAACCGGGCAGTATTGGGATCAGTCCGGGTCACACCCCGGCAGTTATGTCAATATTGTCAATGAAGGAGACACTTACTTTACGTACCATCTCCCCGTTGACTTTTACTATTCGGGACTGTCTGCCGAAGAGTTCACGGTATTGGCCGAAGCCGTGCCGCAAGTGGTGGCCTCTTTCATGAGTGAAGAGGCTGAATAACTAATCTTGTTTACCCAGTTCTGTTTATCTATTTTTTTGCAACAATTTTAGGATTTGGAGGAATTTAAAATGATACCTAGTATATGGGATCAAGCCCTGAGCCTGCCGGTTGTGTCGATGCTGGGCCTGGTAGCGGCCTGCTTTATACCGCTGCTCTACAGCGTATGGCAAACTTATATGGAAAATGATGAAGAGCCAGCAACACGGCATCGGAAATGAGTGATTCTAACGGTTTGTCCCTGAAGCGGCTTTTTATGCAGCCGCTTTTCGGGACCGACCAAAACGAAAAAAATCATAGCTCCGCCGAACCTGAGCCGCCTCGGATCCGCCAAAAGCCGACGTTCCCCTTTACGGCGATTGTTGGGCAGGATGAACTGAAGCTGGCCTTACAATTGTGCGTCATCGATCCTTCGATTGGCGGCGTGTTGGTCATGGGACATCGCGGCACGGCCAAGAGTACGGCGGTTCGTTCTCTAGCCGCGCTGCTGCCGCCATTGACCCGCGTCGCCGCCTGTCCCTACAACTGCCTGCCGGCTGAACCGTCGCCGCTCTGCCCCCACTGTTCGACAAACGGGGCGTCCGCTCAGGACAGTGTCACCGACCTGGTTCCGGTGATCGATTTGCCGTTGGGAGCCACCGAGGATCGAGTGGCCGGCTCTCTGGATGTAGAGCGTGCCCTGGTCGAAGGGGTGCAAGCCTTTGCGCCGGGGCTGCTGGCCCGGGCCAATCGAGGGTTTCTCTACATTGATGAGGTCAACCTGTTGGAAGATCATCTGGTTGACTTGTTGCTCGATGTGGCCGCCAGCGGGGTGAACGTCGTTGAACGGGAAGGGATCAGCATCCGCCACCCGGCCCGCTTTGTTCTGGTTGGTAGCGGCAATCCCGAAGAGGGGGATTTGCGTCCCCAACTGTTGGACCGCTTTGGGCTGCACGCCCGCATTGAAACGATTGTGGAAATCGAGCCACGGGTCGAAATTGTGCGCCGTCGTCGAGCTTACGATGCCGACCCTGTAGCCTTTGCCGCCGAATGGGAGCCGGAGCAGGAGCGCGTGCGCCAACAACTACTCCGGGCGCAGCAGAGTTTACCGAGCGTAACCCTCGCCGATGAGACCATCGAAGCGGCGGCGAATTTATGTGTGCTGTTGGCCGTCGATGGGCATCGCGGCGAATTGACGCTTTGCCGAGCGGCGGTAGCCCTGGCCGCCTTGCATGGCCGTCAGGCAACGACCCGGCAGGATATTGCTCAAATTGCGACGTTGGCTTTACAACACCGCCTACGTAAAGATCCGCTGGAGAATGTGGGGGATGATGCCCGCATTAATCGGGCGGTTGCGGAAATGATGAAAGAGGCGTAAACTGATGCTCACCATAAATCGAAATCTTGTGCAACATTTTTTATGAGGTTATGTATCTCATCGGGCGTGGGGGGCGTTCCATGTTTTTGCCACCGGCAGTAATACCAATTCAAGGTATTGCGAAACCCCTCCATCATTTCATCACGAGTCAGAGGGGGAATTTTATCGTGAAGTAACGTGAGAACCTGTTCACGATCAGCAGGGGACAAGTCGGGAAGGGAGTCTAACACATCTTTAGCCCGCAGTAGAAAAAGCTCCCGCTCGATAACGGGAAACTCATCCCCGATTTGTCGCACGTTGCCCAAGTAGGAGATTGTCCGTTGGCGGGGTTTACCCTCTTCATTACGATAACTTTCGACAAGATAAGCATCGTGAAAGACAACGTCGGCGACCTGACTATTTCTGTGACCCCGCTTCACCCAGCGAATATACATAATTTCTTTGATACCCTATTATTTGTTTTGTGTCTTGTGAATTTTACTACATTTAGAACCTGATAGTGTATATATTAGCAGGAAATCAAGTAAATTTAAATACCTTAAGGTCGATACGGAAAAATTTCTTTATAGCTGTAGTAAATACTGTGAACTACAATGTTAGAGGATTTGATTGATGTCGAAGGCGAATATCATCCGAGAAGATGGAGCCTACCACAGTTTTTGCGGCCTGACCTGTGTCGGGTGGCTGTACCAAAAAATCAAGGATAGTTTTTTTCTGATCCTGGGCACGCATACCTGCGCTCATCTCTTGCAAAATACGCTGGGCGTCATGGTCTTTGCCCGGCCCCGGTTTGGGGTGGCCCTTATCGAAGAGGAGGACCTCTCCAAACAGCAGCCGGAACTCCGGGGCCTTATCGACGAAATTTTGGCCGATCATCACCCCTCCGTTATTTTCCTGCTCTCCTCCTGCACCCCGGAAGTGATGAAGGTCGAATTTGAAGGGCTGGCCAATGCCCTCTCGACGCCGGAGTTGCCAGTGCTGTTCGTCCCGGCCAGCGGTCTCGACTACACCTTTAGCCAGGCCGAGGACTCCGTTCTGCAAGCCCTCATTCCCTTCTGTCCCGAAGCGCCGCCGGAGGATAAACGCATCGTCTTTCTGGGGTCGGTCAACGATGTCATCGCCACCGATTTCGAGATGGAGGCGGAGCGACTGGGGCTGCCGGTGGCCGGATTTTTACCGAGCAACCATTTCAGCGATCTGCCGCCCATCGGTCCCGGCACAGTGCTGGCCCCCCTCCAGCCCTATCTGGCCAAAGCGGCCATGCGTCTCAAACGGGAGCGGGGGGCGACGGTCATCTCCTCCCTCTTTCCCTTTGGCCCGGATGGTACGCGCAATTTTTGGGAAACTTTGGCCGCCGCGTTTGGTCAAACCGTTGATTTGAGCGAGCGGGAAGCCCAAGCCTGGGCCAACATCGACGATCACGTTCAGCTTTTGCGGGGTAAAAAAGCCTTCTTCACTGCCGATAATCTGCTGGAGCTACCCCTGGCCCGCTTCTTGCGAGCCGCCGGCTGCGAGATTATCGAGTGCAGCAGTACCTACATCAACCGCCGTTTCCATAAAATAGAGTTGGCCGCGCTGGACGGGGTCAATATCTTCGAGCAGCCTAATTTTGATCGCCAACTGCGGGACATCGCCCAATTCGAGCCGGACATCGTTATCAGCACGATGGCCACGACCAACCCGCTCATCGGGCAGGGCGTCGTCGCCAAGTGGAGTATCGAATTTGCTTTTATGCCGATCCACGGCTGGACCGGGGTGGGCACGCTGGCCAATATGTTTACCAGGAGCATGCGCCGTCACGCCCAGCTCGATCCGCTGGATGATCCGGTCTGGCGCACCGGCTTGATGCCGGGCGTAATTCCGCTAAAGACCGCGGATTAAATAAATCCCACAGTTTGAGTTGGGTAATTGGTAAATAGTAATTGGTTATTCAATCGCTAATAACCAATTACCAATTACTGACCTTTAAAACAGGAAAGTTATTTAATTTTTATTCCTGACAGTAAGGTAACGAAAGGACACAGAATGCGGCTTGCTTATTGGATGTACGAGGGGACGGCTCACCACGGCGTGGGTCGGATTGCCAACAGCCTGCAAGGGGTGCATGCGGTCTTTCACGCTCCGCAGGGGGACGATTACGTCAATCCCATTTTTACGATGTTGGAACGAACCCCCGACTTCCCCCAGATGACCACCAGCGTGGTCAGCGGGCGCGATTTGGCAATGGGCACGATTCGGTTGCCGGACACCTTGCGCCAGGTCGAAGCGAAACTGCAGCCGGAACTGATCGTCGTCTGCGCCAGTTGTAGCACGGCTCTGCTCCAAGAAAATTTGCAGGTCGTGGCCGACAGCGCCGGACTTGAGGCCGAGGTCATCGTCTACGATGCCAATCCCTACCGGATGCAGGAGATTGTGGCCGCCGAGGGATTGTTCACCTTGCTGGTCAAGCGATACGCCACGGCTCAACCGTTGACCGAGCAGCCCAGCGTCAACCTCATCGGCCCGGCCTCTCTCGGCTTCCACACCCGCCCCGACCTGATCTGCTTGCGACGGATTATGCAAACGTTGGGGGTGCGGGTCAACGCCGTCGCCCCGTTGGGGGCCAGTCTGGACGATTTGCGACAGTTACCGGCGGCCTGGGTTAACATCGCCCCCTACCGGGAGTTGGGTCTCAACGCGGCCCAACATCTGGAACGGGAATTTGGGACGCCCACCCTCTACGAGGCCCCCATCGGTGTCCAGCCGACGCTGCGTTGGTTGCGCCAACTGGTCGAGACGCTCAACGAGGTGGCTACCCGAAACGGAAAGCCGTTGATAGAGATGCCACCGCTGACCGCCTTTTCGCTGGATGGGATGAGCGCCCCCAGCGGCGTGCCCTGGTTTGCCCGCACCGCCGATATGGAGAGCTTTAGCAGCAAGCGGGCCTTCGTTTTCGGCGATGCCACCCACACCGTTGGCATGGTCAAATTTCTGCGGGACGAATTGGCGATGCCCATCGCCGGGGCAGGGACTTATCTGGATCACCAAGCGGCCTGGGTTGCGGAACAACTGGCCGACTACCTGCCTGGCGACCTGTTGGTGACGGATCAGTTCCAGGACGTGGCGGCGGTCATCGAGGAGATGATGCCGGAGTTGGTCTGCGGAACGCAGATGGAGCGGCACAGTTGTCGAAAATTCGAGTTGCCTTGTATGGTCATCGCCCCGCCGACCCACATCGAGAACCATCTGTTGAGCTACACGCCGCTGCTCGGCTTCGACGGGGCCGACTACATCGCCGACACGGTGTACACCACCGCCACGCTGGGGATGGAGAAGCATCTGATTGATATGTTTGGCGATGCCGGCCTCGATTATGAAAAGGCGGACGCGCCGTCGTCCCCGGCTGGGGCGACCAACGGCAGCGGCTCGCGCCCGGTGGCAGAGAAAGCGGCTAAAAAACCGTTGGGCCCGGACAGCATCGTCTGGACGGCGGACGCCGAAAAACTACTCGGCAAAGTGCCATTTTTTGTGCGCCGCCGGGTGCGTAAGAATACGGAGAAGTTTGCGGTGGAGCAAGGGTACGAGACGATCACGGCGGAGGTTTTGCAGGCGGCGCGAGAGGCGTTGGGCGGTTGAATAACTGATTTATGCCTAAGGAGAAAAATATGGGGATTGTATTAGCAGTGTATGGCAAAGGCGGTATCGGGAAAAGCACGACGAGCGCCAATTTATCGGCGGCGTTTGCTCAGAAAGGGGCCAGGGTGTTACAGATTGGCTGCGATCCCAAGCATGACAGCACCTTTCCCCTGACCGGAACATTGCAAAATACGGTGATCGACGTTCTGGATGAGTTCGATTTCCATCACGAGGAGATCGAGCCGGAGGATGTGATCCAAACCGGATTTGCCGGGGTGGATACCCTGGAGTCGGGTGGCCCGCCCGCCGGGAGCGGCTGCGGCGGCTACGTGGTCGGGGAAACGGTCAAGCTGCTGCACCAATTTGGCCTGTATGACAAGTATGACATCATCCTTTTCGACGTTTTGGGGGACGTAGTCTGCGGCGGTTTCAGCGCCCCGCTCAATCACGCTGACATCGGCTTGATTATCGCCTGCAACGACTTCGACAGCATCTTTGCCGCCAACCGGCTCTGTCTGGCCATTGCCCAGAAAAGCGAGCGGCACAA
>CAZWZZ010000187.1:7725-9366 GCA_964638395.1 uncultured Caldilineaceae bacterium | reverse complement strand
GCCGGGCCGCCGATGGCGAGTTCGTCTTGATGCACGATGCCACCGTAGACCGCACCACCAACGGCAACGGAGCCGTGGCCGATTGGCCGTGGCCCGCTCTCCACCGCCTCGATGCCGGGAGCCACTTTTCGGTGCGCCACGCCCAGGAACTGGTGCCATCTCTGACGGAGGTTCTGGATTTACTCAAAAATGAGACGACGCCCCTGCTGATCGAGGTCAAAACGGCCGACCCCGAAGCCATCCCCGCTCTGGTGCAGCTCATTCGCCGGGCCGGGATGGCCCAACGGGTGCTGGTTGCCTCCTTTAACCACGCCTGGGTGGCTGACTTTCACCACCACGCCCCGGATATTCCGGTCGGGCTGTTCGCCATCTGGCCCCTCTCCCGCCCGCGTCTGCTGTCGGCCACGATGGTCGGCGTGGCCTGGCCGGCCGTTCTGCTTGACCCAACGCTGGTGCATCGCATGCACGCCGCCGGACATCTCGTCTACGCTTATCCGGTCAACCAGCCCCGCATTATGCGCTGGCTGTTGGCCCTCGGCGTCGATGGCCTCATTACCGACCGCCCCGATTTGTGGCCCGGCATTGTCGAATCAGGGTCGAATCAAGTTGACTGACGTTGAATGAAGCTGACAAGACTGACGCAGCCCCCCCTTAATCCCCCCGAATCGGGGGGAGATTTGACTCCTCCCCCGTTGCGGGGGAGGCTGGGAGGGGGTTTGGTCAGGCAACTGCGTCAATCCTGTCTGACTGACTACCGCCCAATCCGCCGGCTGACGTTCATCCTCATCCTGCTCATCGCCTTCTTTTTCCGCTTCTACCGGCTGGCCGACCACCCCCTCGGCCTCTTCTTCGATCCGGCCATCAACGGCCTCGATGCCGTCCGGCTCATCGAGCGGGGTGGCTATACGCCCTTTTTCCCGACCAACGGGGGACGGGAGGCTCTTTTTGTCTACCTCCTGACCCCCTTCATCCGCATCTTCGGCACCACCCCTTTCGCCCTGCGGCTGCTACCCGCCCTCCTCAGCCTGCTGACGGTCGCTCTGCTCATCGGCTTTTTGAACAGTGCCCGTTTCCCCCTTTACTTGCCCCCAACTATCGCTACTCGACTTTCTGTGGCGAACGTTCGCTTCTGGTTGGCGACCCTGGCCGGGTTGGTTTTGGCCGTCTCCTACTGGCACATCAGCCTCAGCCGCCTGCCCTTCCGGGCGATTTTGCTGCCGGTGGTGACCGTGCCACTTTTCTGGTTCTTCCTCAAAGGCTGGGCCACCGGCCACAAACGGTGGTTCATCCTGGCCGGTGGCTGTCTGGGCCTGGCCGGATACACCTACTCCGCCGCCCGTCTGCTGCCTGTTATTCTGGGGCTGGCGATTCTTCCAGAATTTTTTACTCTCATCAAAAGATCGAATGGAAATCACCAAAAACTCCTTTCATCTTCTGATCTACCAATCCCCAATCTCCAATCTCCAATCTCCAATCTCCAATCTCCAATCTCCAATCTCCAATCCCCAATCTCCAATCTCCTAATCCTCCTACTGACCGCCACCCTCATCTACCTGCCGATGGCCTGGTATTTCCTGACCCACCCCGCCCAATTCGCGGCCCGGGCCACCTCGGTTTTGGTTTGGAACTTTCTGGACACCC
>CAZWZZ010000187.1:3081-7625 GCA_964638395.1 uncultured Caldilineaceae bacterium | reverse complement strand
GCCCAATTCGCGGCCCGGGCCACCTCGGTTTTGGTTTGGAACTTTCTGGACACCCCCGGCCAGATCATCACCGAGCTGGGCCGGAACGGGCTGCGGGTGGCCGGTTTCTTCTGCTGCGCCGGTAGCCCCAACCCCATCTTCGGGCTGCCCGGCTACCCCGGACTCTCCCCACTCCTGGCTCCCTTTCTGCTGATCGGCCTGCTCGTCACCCTCCGGCGCTGGCGCGACCTGTTCTACCGCCTCATCCTCCTGTGGTGGCTCATCGGCCTCCTGCCCTCGCTCATCGCCATCGAAGCGCCCCACCCCCTGCGGCTGATCGCCGCCCTCATCCCCACCGCCATCCTTGTCGCCCTCGGCAGCCTCCACCTGGCCCTGTGGCTCTCATCACGCACCCTCTCCCCACCCCGCCTTACGTTTTACGCCTTACGTTTTACGCTCTACGCCTCCCTCCTGCTCATCCTCCTCCCTGTCCCCTTCCTCTTTCGGGCCTACTTCATCGACTGGACCCGTCTGCAAAGTACGCAAGGTGCCTACAATTACGGGGCCGTTGCCATCCGGGAGACGATCCGCGAGTTACCGACGGCGGAAACGCCGGTTTACATCCCCGACATCCGCTTCAACGACACGCCGCTGCTCTTTTATCTGAGCGGCGCTTTCCGCCGCCAGGCCGAGCTAACGCCCAGTCCCGCCGACCAAGCCTGGGTCGTGGCCCCTGTCGAGCAGGAAAACAGGTCAACCTGGCTCCGGCTCTACCGGGGAGAAATGACACTCATCCCGCCCTTGACCGGTGCCGGACAGCGCCTCATCCAAACCGCCCTGTCCGGCCCAGAGACCCGGCCGGTTGAGGCGCTTTCCGGCGAAACAGTGGCCCACGTGGCCCCGTTGGCTGACGACCCCGCTCGCTTTGTGCAGCAGCCCGCCGATCCCGTCGAAGCTGTATTTGGTCCGGCGCGATTGACCGGCCTGACCTATCCTGAGCGCCTCGACCCGGCAGCCGATACCATCCCCGTCACCCTTTTTTGGGAAGCGGTTGAACCAATGACGGATGACTATGAAGTTATTTTGCAACTGGTCGATGACAGCCGCCGCAGTTGGGGGGACGGCAGCGGACGGCCCACCGGTTGGGTTTATCCGACCTCTTTCTGGCGACCCGGCCTCGATGAGGTCGCCACTCGACAAAACATCATCACCGAGGCAGAGACCCTGCCGCCGGGCCGGTATTGGCTGGCGGTGGCTCTGTTCGATCCGGCCAGGAATCGCCGTCTGCCGCTGACAGCGGGCCAGAGCGACTCGCCGGATACTTTCTTCGCCGGGCCGCTCAAGGTGCCGCTGCCGCCACCGGAACCGGCTCAAACCGCTGCCCTAACCCCGCCGGAGAGCAACGTCACCTTTGGTCAGACCATTCACCTGACCGGTCTGACCGTCGAGCCGACAACCATCGCCGCCGGGGATACAATCACCCTGAATTTGCTATGGCGGGCTACAAGCCGCCCCGACCGCGACTACACCATCTTCATCCACCTGCTCGACACTGAGGGCAACCTGGTGGCCGGAAATGACAGCCAACCTCTAAACGGCGGCTATCCCACTTCGATCTGGAGCGGCGGCGAACGGCTCCTCGATCCCCACATGCTGCCCACGCCCGCCGCTCTGCCGCCCGGTCAATACCGGCTGGCCCTGGGCTGGTACCACCAACCCAGCGGCGAGCGCCTGCCGCTCCACGTGGCCGGTCAACCGCCGGGTGATGATGAACGGTTCATCCTGCCCCAGCCGATCACTGTTAATAACCGGTAACCCCTCATCTCCTCATCTCCCAATCACTAATCTCCAACTCTAGGAGCCGAAGTTATATGACCCATTCCTTATGCTAATAATGAAGGCAAATAGACATAACAGCAGGGGCAGGATTGACCAGAAACCGAATTCAGGATATACTTACCCACAAGACCTTAACGCGGGTAGTTCTTGCAAATTTGAAAAATTCATCTTAAACAGCTATTTTTACCTGTGGACTTATAAAATTACAGTTCTGTTTACAAGGAAGACGCAAGTTAAGGATTTTGATTATGATACGTAAAATAGCCATTGTGGGCTTCAAGGGTGGTATAGGCAAGACAACGACGTGCGTTAGCCTGGCCGCCGGGTTAGCCCACCGGGGAGATCGCGTCCTCGTCATAGATACTGATACCCAGGCCAACGTGGCTTTAGCTCTGGGTCTCAGCGGTTACGAAAAATCGTTGCCCGATGTTCTGACGCGCAAGGTGTCGGCCAAAGAATGTATTCTTAAGGCCAGAGAAAATCTCGATGTCTTGCCCAGCGACATCACCCTGTTCAAAGCTCAACAGCGAATCGTGCTGGAGATGGGCCGGGAAGAGCTGTTTGATGAGCTGTTTGCCGAGTTAACCGACTATGATTACCATCTTTTGGACTGTGCGCCCTCTGTGTCGCTATTGACGGTCAACACCCTGGCCTACGTCGATGAGATTTTTATCCCGGTTTCGATGGAAATGATGGCCCTGTCCAGCGTGTCCCAATTTATGCGATACCTGGAAAATATCAACGAGGTTTTGGACCGGGGAACCACTATCCGCCTGGTTATTCCGACGATGTATGACCCGCGCCGTAAAATCAGCGCCGAGGTGGTCGAAAAATTGAAGACGCTCGGCCCCCGGGTCACTGAACCGATCTGGATCGACTCCAAAATATCGGAAGCGCCGGGAGCGGGCCAGACGATCTTCGAATACTCGGCACGCGGACGAGGGGCGGCTGATTATGCCCGCCTGACCGAGGTGGTAGCCGAGCTGGGGCCGGTTCGCAAAAATGGTCATAACGCTGGCTAGGAGCGCCAGATGCTATAAAAACAACGACCCACGGAGGGAGTTATGACAACAACCATCGCCGTTGCTAACCAAAAAGGGGGCGTCGGCAAAACAACGACAGCGATCAACATTGGCGTCGCCCTAGCCCAGTTGAACAAAAAAACTTTGTTGGTCGATCTTGACCCGCAGGGGGCGCTCTCCGCCGGGCTGGGCGTCGATGCGGATGCCCTGCGGGAAACAATTTACGATCTGCTCCTAGAACCGAATGTGCCCATCAACCGCATCATTCAACCGGTCAAAGCCTATCTGGATGTCCTCCCGGCCAACCGCGATTTGGCCGCCGCCGAAATCGAGCTCATCCCTGAACTACGGCGGGAATTGATCCTCCGCCGCGTCCTGGAGCCGCTCCAGGGGTGGTACGATTTCATCCTCATCGACTGCCCGCCCAGTCTGAGTCTGCTGACGGTCAATGCTCTTTCTACCAGCCAGGGCGTCATCGTCCCGCTCCAGTGTGAGTTCTTCGCCATGCGGGTTATCCAACTGCTACTGGACAGCATCGAGAAGACTAAGGCCCGCCTCAACCCCGATCTGGAGTTGACCGGTATTCTGGCCACGATGTATTCGACCGGCACTATCCACGCCCGCGAAGTGCTTGAGGAAATCCGCAACGCTTTTGGCGACAAGGTCTTCGATGTCGTCATTCACAAAAGTATCCGCTTCGCTGAAGCCTCCGTGGCGAGCAAGGCGATGGTCGATTATTCCAGCACCCACAAGGGGGCCGTCGCCTACAAAAAGCTGGCCAAAGAGTTGGCCGACCGTTACACCAATAACGTTGGATAATTGTGAACAATGAATAATGAACAATGAACAATGAATAATGAATAATGAATTGTGAACAATGAACAATGAATAATGAATTGTGAATTGCGAATTGCCACCAGGGAATGTTTTTAACAGCGGTAATTCTCGATTCACAATTCACAATACTTACTTTTTCATCCTTGCCACTTGCCTCCCCCTTACTTTCCTCTAAAATAAGCCACCTTTAGGCCCGACTGCTCTGACATCAATAAAAAATCTGTACCGATTATGCGTAATTAATTACTGAGCATCCTGAGTAGGTGGAGCGTAGCAGAAACCGTATCGAAGCCGTGTCCTGCGACCGTAGGAAGTGTCGAAGGGGATGCAGGTTGGCCAAGACTCGTCCCGTTCGCCGCACTCTTCGATACGCGCTCCACTCCGTTTTGCGCTACTCAGGATGCTACCTCACCACTTATGCATAATGGGTTCTGTGTACTTTTCTGTCCGTGAGTCAGCCTGTTCAGGCCCTACTTTCCAAGCTGCGTCTTGGACAAAGTCCATAGGAATCTATCCCACTTGTTGAATCATACTGCTACCTTCAACAAAATATCGCCCTGGCTATGCCTCCCGCTGCTCTTGTTGGCGTTCTTTCTGCGGACCTACCAATTGGACGGTCAAGCCCTGCGCGGTGATGAAGCGGCCACCGTCCATTATGCCGCCCTGCCCATCGGCGACCTGTGGGAACTGTCCCGCATCACCGACCCCCACCCACCCCTTTACTATCTGCTGCTCCATCCCTGGCGCTGGTTCCTCGGCGACGATGCCTGGCTGATGCGCTACGCCGGGGTCATGGCCAGCCTGCTGGCCGTGGCCGTTCTCTATCGCCTCAGCCGCCGCACTCTGCGCTCGGCATCCAAATTTGTA
>CAZWZZ010000187.1:0-2981 GCA_964638395.1 uncultured Caldilineaceae bacterium | reverse complement strand
CTACCTAAATTCGGATACACTAAGTCTCCTGGCCGCCTTCCTCCTGGCCGTCAACCCCTTCCAAATCTGGCTGGCCCAGGATGTCCGCTCCTACCCATTTTTCACCCTCCTCGGCTTGCTCTCCTCGTGGGCCTTGTGGCACGCCTTGACTCGCGGTCAGTGGTCAGTGGTCAGAGGTCAGTCGTCAGTCGTCAGTCGTCAGTCGTTAACCCGCAGTCATCAGGAATCAAAAGCCAATGATACAAACTACGGACTACTGACTACTGACTACGAACTACGGACTACACTTCTCCCCTGGCTCCTTTACATCCTCCTGACCGTCGCCTGCCTCTACATCCATTACTACACCATTTTTCTGATCGCCTTCCAGGGCCTCTTCGTGCTGCTAAACGCCCGCCGTTTTTGGCCACAGCGTTGGCCGTGGCTAACCAGCCAGATTGCCATTGGCCTGCTGATCATCCCCGGCTTGCAATTGGCTTACAACTTCATCGGCCAGGCCGCCGGGGGCATCGACACCATCCCCACCACCGAGATTCTGCGCCGGACCAGCACCGCCCTGCTGACCGGCTTCACCCTCGATCCGACCCTCAGCCTGTGGGTCAGCCTGCTCCTGGCCCCCATCTGGCTGACCGGACTGGTTGCCCTCCTCCGCCGCGATTTTACGACGGGTAGCTTCTGGGCGCTCTTCTTTGCCATCCCCGTTCTCGGCGTCATCATCCTCTCCATCGACCGCCCTTTTTTCAAAGAACGCTTCCTCATCCAAGCCCAACCCGCCTTCGCACTCCTCCTGGCTGCCGGCTTCCTGACCCTGACCAAAATCAAATGGCCAACCGCCCCCCACAAACCACAATTACCAATGACTAATCACCAATTACCGCCCCCTCCCCATCACGCCTCACGTTTTACGTTTTACGCTTTACGTATCACCTCTCTACTCCTACTCGTCGTCCTTCTATCAACCAACCTCCTCACCTTCCGCAACTACCACACCGACCCCGCCTACGTCAAAGCTCCACCCTGGCATCTCTACCACGACTACGTCAGCGACCAGACCCAACCCGGCGATGTGATGTTGACCAACTTTCCCGAAGCCGCCGTCAGCTACTACAGCCCCGACGACCTACCCTTTTACGTCGTGCCGGATGAGCGGGATTTGCCCACCTCAGCCCGCCTCGAGGCCACCGCAAACATCGCCTGGGCCTACGACCGCATCTGGTTTTTGCCCCTCCTGCGCCAGGGCTTCGATGAACAGGGGGATGTCCTCACCTGGCTCGACCGCCACGCCGACCGGGTCGATCAGGTTTTTTTCCCGATCTACAATGTCAATCTTTACCTCAGCCCCCCCACCATCGAGGCCCAAATGGTTCGCCAGCCCGCCACGTTTAGTCACGGTATCCACCTGCGCGGCTACCAAATTTTTGATGAGCAGGGCCGCTCCCGCCTGACCCGGAACGAGGCCGAGCCGTTCGCCCCCGTCCTGACTCTGGCCCCGGCTGACGAGTTCACCCTCTCCCTCTATTGGCAAGCGGACGGCCCAACCGCTGCTCCTTACACCGTCTTCACCCACCTCATCGCCGCCGACGGCTTCACCCGCACCGGCCAGGATAACCAGCCTGTCTGGGGCAGCTACCCGACCACCGCCTGGCAGCCCGGCGAGCGCGTCACCGACAAATACAGCCTGACCCTGCCTGACGGCACCCCCCCCGGCGACCACCGCCTGCGCCTCGGCTGGTATCACACCGAGACCGGCGAGCGCGTCCCCCTCGTTGCCTCAGATGCGGAGCAGGTTGTTTTGGATGTGGTGGTGCGGGTGGAGGATCAACGGGAGTGAGGGCCTAGACCTCGGCGGTCTCCAAAAATATTTGGCCGTGACAATGCGCTACAGACGAACCGACTCCACCTCGGGAAACCGTTTTACAAGACCTTCCGAGGTCTTTTTCCAAACAGCGTCTCAGATGACGACGTTTGACCTCTAATTATATTCACTCCGGTCTAATGATTTTTTCTTAAAATAAAGATAAAGATTGTCAGACTATAATCCTATTGCCATACTATTTATTGTTTGTTAAACTTTTAAGTATAAGTTATTTAAACACTATTCCGAACAACAGCACTTTATAAATCACATATTTCCATTCGGGGAATAGCTGATTTCTTCGCACTCCGTTCTACGCTGCCCCGGCCTTTTTTCATTACTACAGTCCCCCGCTGGCTGGTTCATATAATCCAGGATTTAACAATGAGTATGGTAATCATCAAACAAAATGTTTCGAAGGAAAGTATTAAAAATAAATGGATTAGTCGCTTGGTGGAATTGGCTCAAGATTGGCGGTTTATGAGTCAGCACCAAGGTTGGCAATCCATGCTACCTATTATCAGTCATGAAATTGCCCCCCTGCCGTACCGTCATGCTAAGTTTGCGATTGTGGCCCGGTCGCTTCTTGATCCCATTCCTGATCCACAGCCCCGCATCAACTTGAAAATTCGCCCATTTAGCCTGGCTGACGTAGAAGCAGTCAGCCAGATTGATCGGCCTTCGCACGCCAGGTTATGCCAGCAACGGCTGCTGCGGGGACACGAAGGGCTGGTCGCTGTTCACCAGGGCCAGGTGGTGGGCTACGCCTGGGGCTGTGACGAATTTGACTCCCCTCTGGAACGCATAAAACTCGACGCCAAGCCGGGTGATATGCTGTGTGTCGATGTCTATACAGCCCCTCCTTTCCGTAATAAAGGGATACATACGGCGTTAACCCTGGCCCGTTTTCAACGATTCAAAGATTTAGGCTATGAGCGGGCCATCGCTTATATCGAAACAAACAACTACCCCTCCCTGGCAACCTGGCAGAAGATAAATAGTGAAATTGTCGGCTATGTCGATTTTAGACGTATTGGCATATGGCGGCGGGTAACGATAGACAGGCAAGATTTACCTTGAGCAGACTATACAAAGACAAGATAACGGTAGACAGCCATAATCAAAA
>CAZWZZ010000186.1:0-9368 GCA_964638395.1 uncultured Caldilineaceae bacterium | reverse complement strand
TGGCCAACGCCGGATAGTCCGCCTGCAATTTTTGTATCAAATCGGCAATCGTCGTCTCATCAGCGATAGTATACTCAAGCGTATCGGTTCCGACCAACTCTCGTAATCGGGCAAACAATTTGATCTTTATTTTCATCATCACCGCTTCCTAATTATTCAATCATCAGGACTTACGCAGTTAGCAGCCCGAGTCGTCCGTAAAGGCATATTGAGGGGAGCCAACGACACCCTTCGATACGGCTATCGCCTACTCAGGATGCGTTGGCGTAAGTCTGATAGTTACTCCAAGATAATATCGCCGCTTTTGCCACCCCGTTTTTGGGCCAGGCGCACGGCGTCGATCTGCATGGCCCGATCCACGGCCTTGCACATATCATAAATGGTCAAACCGGCCACGCTCACGGCGGTCAGGGCCTCCATCTCCACGCCGGTTTTACCGCTATTGCGGACCGTGGCGCTGATGTCGATGACGACCAACCCCTCCGGACCGGGATCGGGGCGCGGCTCGAACGTCAGGCTGATGTGGGTCAGCAGCAGGGGATGGCACATCGGGACCAATTCGTGGGTCCGCTTGGCGGCCATAATCCCGGCCACCTGAGCCACCGCCAACACATCCCCCTTGCTGATCCGCCCCGCCTGGATCAAGGCCAACGTTTCCGGCTGCATCAAGACCCGGCCCCGGGCAATCGCTTCCCGTTGCGTTTCATCTTTGTGGCCGACATCCACCATCTGGGCGCGGCCCTGGTCATCAAAATGGGTCAAACTCATTGTGGGTACTCCTGCTTTTTTCACTGTCAACGATTATAACAAAGATTAAGGAAGCGTGCCAAAATGTTGTGCAAATTCTGTTTTTGGGTAGAATCGGCTGTTATTGACTCAAAACAGAGGCAGAGGTGAGACAATTGTCTGAATTAGTGTTGCTCAAACTGGGTGGTTCGATCATTACGGATAAAACCCAACCCTTTACCCCCCGGCTGGAGGTGATCGAGCGTTTGGCCGCCGAGATAAAAAATGCCCTGACCGAACGGGGTGACGATTTACAACTGATTATCGGCCACGGCTCCGGCTCCTTCGGCCACGAAGCCGCCGCCAAATATCAAACCCACCGAGGGACCAGCGGTCCCGATAGCTGGCTGGGCTTTGCCGAGGTGGCCGCCGCCGCCGCCGACCTCAACCATATCATCGTCAAGGCGCTGCGTGAGGCCGGCATCCCGGCCATCCGCTTTCAACCGTCGGCCAGCACCCGCACCCGGGGCGAACAGTTGATGTATTTCGAGACCTTCCCCATCAAAGAGGTCATCAAGCACGGCCTGGTTCCGGTCGTGTATGGCGATGTCAGCGTCGATGCCAACCAGGGCATGAGCATCGTCTCCACGGAGAAGCTGTTCGACAACCTGGCCCGCGAGTTGACCCCCAACCGCATCCTGCTGTGTGGTCACGTCGACGGGGTCTACGACTCCGACCCGTTGACCAACCCGGAGGCGGAGCTGTTTGACAGCATCGACCGCACCGATTGGGAGGAGGTCGAAACCACCCTGGGCGCTTCCCACGGGACTGACGTCACCGGCGGGATGTTCACCAAAGTCCGGGAGATGTACCGCCTGACCCTGGCCATGCCCCCTATGCAGGCTATGATTTTTTCGGGGGAAACGCCGGGCAATCTGGAAGTCGTCCTCAAGGGGCAAATGGTCGATTTCGGCACGCTCATCAACTAACGCAGCCCCCCTAAAGTATGGTTGACAACAAATCTGGCTGTCCGTTATAGTGTTCACGATTGTTAACATGTAACCCATCCACCCAGCGACAGGAGTCTTTCAACACTATGTGGAGTAGCCTGGATTGGCAAGCCTGGATGACCCTCGGCGTCATCATCATTATGATTATAGCCCTCGTTCGAGAAATCGCCCCGCCCGACCTGACCATGCTTGGCAGCCTGGGGCTGTTGCTCCTTTTTGGTATCATCCAGCCCGAAGCGGCCTTTGCCGGTTTAGCCAACAATGCCGTGTTGACCGTAGCCGCCCTGTTCGTTGTCGCCGCCGGGGTGCAGAATACCGGCGCGTTGGGTTTCATCGACCAATTCTTATTCCCCCGCTCGGTCGGCTTGTCCGGCGTCCTGACCCGGCTGATGGTCACTACGGCGGCGATGTCGGCCTTTCTGAACAACACCCCCATCGTGGCCATGCTCATTCCCCGCGTCCAAGCCTGGAGCCAAAAGCGGGGTATCCCCACCTCCAAACTGTTGATTCCACTCTCCTACTCGGCCATCGTCGGCGGTATGACCACGCTGATCGGCACTTCGACCAATCTGCTTGTTTCAGGCTTGATGGAGGGAGCCGGCTATGAGGGCCTGGGTCTCTTTGATTTGGCCTGGGCCGGTCTGCCGGCGGCCATCTGCGCCCTGCTCTACCTCAACTTGGTCGGCTACCGGCTTTTGCCCGACCGCAGCCACGGTCACGTCACCTTTTCCGGCGAGGAGTTGGGCAAATATCTTTTTGAGGTCCGTTTAACCAAAGACTCCCCCCTGGTCGGCCAGTCGATTGAAAAAGCCGGGCTGCGGGCGCTGGGTGAGATTTTTCTGGTTCATATCCGGCGCCAGGGGGAGATGATGCCCTCCTCGCCGGACACCCTGCTGGCCGAGGGGGATCAATTGGCTTTTTTGGGCAATGCGGCTATGTTGGACAGCCTGTTGGAGCGACCCGGCATCGAGGGGGTCGTGGAGAGCGTCGCCTCCCAGGAGAAGGTCACGCTGCCCCTGTTCGAGGCGGTCGTGGCCCCCTCGTCGCGGCTGGTAGGCCGGACCTTGCGGGACACCGACTTCCGGGATTATTACCAGGGCGTTGTGTTAGGCATCCAGCGCCGCGATACGCAGATCGAGGGGCCGCTGGGCCAAATCCCCATTCAGGCCGGCGATCTGCTGCTGATCGAGGCCCGGAACGGCTTTGATAAACGTTGGAACCAGCGCCGCTCCGACTTCTACCTGGTCGCCCCCCGTCGCCCCCAAATCATCCAACCCCAAAAAAACAAAGCGCCCCTGGCCCTGCTGATTTTATTGGCGGTCGTCGTCACGGCGGCCATCGGCTTAGCCCCGATTGTGGTCACCTCTTTTGTCGGGGCGCTGGCCATGATCGCCACCGGCTGTTTGAGAGGCCAGGCGGCGCGCCGGGCCATCGACTTTCCGGTGTTGATCGTCATCGCCGCCGCGTTGGGCATCGGTCAGGCCATCGAAAGCACCGGCCTGGCCGCCGCCATCGCCGGTACGATCATTGGGGCCGCCTCCGGGCTGGGCGTCATCGGCGTCATTGCCGCCGTCTACATCGCCACCAGCATCCTGACCGAATTTGTGACCAACAACGCCGCCGCCGCCCTGATGCTGGCCATCGGTCTGGCCGCCGCCGGCGATCTGGGCGTCAACCCAGAAGCCTTCGCCGTGGCCATCGCCATCGCCGCCTCGGCCAGCTTTTTGACCCCCATCGGCTACCAAACCAACCTGATGGTCATGGCCGCCGGCGGGTATCGCTTCTCCGACTATTTCAAGGCCGGCATCCTGGTCAACCCCATCGTGGCCACCGTGGCCATCACGATGATTTGGCTTTTTTGGCTTTAAAGCCCCTCAGCCCCACGCCGCCAGCAGCGCCTCGGCCTCGTCGAAGGCGACCTTATAATGATAGGGCGGCCCGTCGCAGTGAGCCAACGCCCTGGCCCGCCGCGCCCATTCCAGCGCCCCGGCCCGCTGCCCGGCGGCCATAGCCTGTTCCGCCAGAAAGAGACAGACATCCGCCCCCTGTAACACATAGCCGCTCCGCTCCGTAATCAGCAACGCCTCCGCCGCCAACCGTCCGGCCTCATCCCCCGCCCCCTGCGCCGCCCGCAGGCGGGCCAGGTCGAGCAGAATGTCGGCCTCAGTATCAACCGCATTGATGGCCCGGCAGCGGGTCAGCGCCTCGGTCAGGTGGCTGTCCGCTGCGGCCACATCCCCCTCGACCCGCAGGGCCGCGCCCAAGAGCCAGTGGGCGCGGACAAAATCACGGGCATTGGGACGACCAATTTTTTTGCGTTCCTCCGCCAGCTCCAGAGCGCGGCGGGCTACATCCTCCCCTGGCGCGTAGATGCCGAAGACGCCGCAGGCATCGCGGGGGGAGTTGTCCATTTCAGATTTCAGATTTTTGATTTGTGTTTGCATCATTAGACCTTTACTTTTACACCTGACCTTTATACACTTGTTTTTTCAAATAGTAAGGAGAAGGAGAATCAGATGGAAGAATAGGTATTGGTCATAGATTTAATAACCTCCGTGACCAACAAATTCAAGAGCCTCTTCCATTTTCCAGGCATCATCTTCTAAATGCATTTTGTATCTGTAAATCCACCATTCATCAGATTCTTGACTGGGTGTTATGACACCTGTTGCACGGTTTCGTAGATGGTTTTTTTGATACCACTTTACCTCAACGATAGCCGTTGGTGGTTCATATTTCAAGACGTCTAATGAAGCAATTTCGGATTCTATATCAATAAACAATAGCACCGCAGTTTTCTCCAGGTTAACGATTCGTTCTATCTCTGTCAGACTTTTTCCTGTATAGCCTTGCGACAGTTGGGTAGCGTCAAGTGTAATCATTGCATTTCGAGAGATAGATTTGCTATTTTCTACTGCCGCTTTTAATTCTGCTTCGTGAGGATGTGGAAGAAATTTGATAGCGATAAATAGAGCAATACCTGTTGAGCAGACGATAAAAATTATGAGAAGAACCAGATTGGACTTTTTCATTTACCAGCAGAGAATACCTCTATCTTATCAGGAGACGTTGTCTCGTCCAATTGAGGCACACTGTTCAAATACAGAGTGTCGGGACAAAAATCTTGCCCATTTTGCCACTGGATGCTACCCAAAAAAGGCTTGACTGAGTTAAACAGATGTTCATCCTTTAATTCTTTGAAAATGCCTTTATCCAAATAGGGCTTGACATCGAAAATTTTCACTTCTTCATTTGTAAAGGTTAACGTTAGCGTGTAATCGGAATTGGGTTTGACGGTTTTGACTCGTGGATTCATAAATACTGCTCCGTTTACTTCAAAGGATCGATCTTGAAAATAGCTTCGCCGTGACTGGCGAGTTCCCAGTCGGCCATTAGTTCATCTTGGTGAATTTCTATCCAGGCCTACACCAACTTCATTTTGTTGGTTTTGAGTTTGCCTTCTAATATCTCCCCTTCTGGAATGGACAGAACAACTTAACTGGTGCCGACGGTCTCCGTCGGCACACAGCGGGAACGCTCTGGCGTTCCAGAAGCAGGCTGGTGTCGAATTTAAGAATTGCGCTCAATAGGCAGTCGTGTTAGCCGGATACGTAGACAGGCATATCCAGTAAAAACTTCATCAAGCAAACTCAATAATCTGCTCGTCAGCCAAAAATGCCGCATAGTGCAAGGCTTCTCGAATATCCTCTTGTTCCAGATAAGGGTAAGATTTCAAGATGGTTTCTGTGGTTTCGCCGGCGGCTAACAGGCCGAGCAGTCGGGATACGGGGAAACGTAAGCCTCGGATGCAAGGTTTTCCCCCGCAAATTTCGGGATGGGTGGTGATTCGTTGAAAAGTCATAAGGCCCCTCAATTTTCTATCGATTTAGATGATTACGGATACTGTATGCCAATGGAGGATAGAGGTCAAATTCCCATCACCGCCCCACCTCCACAATCACCTGCGTGCCCTGCCGGGGGCGCGACAGAATCCGGCATTGGCCGCCGACCGCTTCGGCCCGCTCACTCATCCCCAGGAGACCCCAACTGGGCCGCTCGGCGAAGCCAGCCAGGCCGGCCGGCTCGAAGCCAACGCCGTCATCGGCGATGACCAGCCGGGTGAGACCATTACTGCTTTCGACCCGGACGACGACCTGGCTGGCCTGGGCGTGACGGGCGACGTTGGTCAGGGCTTCTTGGGCGATGCGGAACAGGGCGCTCTCGACCGAGGGGGCTAACCGGGGGTCCGGTTCGGTGCCGCGCACCAGAACGTTGAGATTGGCCCATTTGGCGAACCGGGAACCATACCAATCCAGAGCGGCCACCAACCCATAATCATCCAACATCGGCGGGTGCAGACTGCCCATCACGTCCCGGATACGCTCACCGATCTCATCGACCAGGACCGCCGAGTCGTCCAGGTGTAACTTGACCTCATCTGACCGTGGCAAGACGTCATCCAACGCTCCCCGAATCAGGGATAGATTGAGGCTGAGCGCCGTTAGATTCTGGCCCACCCGGTCGTGTAATTCAAGGGCCAACTGTTTCCGTTCCGCCTCCTCGGTTTCAGCCAGCCGGGCGGACAGGGCGCGGAGTTGTTGGCTCTGGGCGCTGACCGCCTCCAGCAGCCGGGCTTTCTCGATTTCAGCTTGCTTTCGTTCGGTAATGTTGAGGTGGGACAGAACCGCGCCGCTGTGGCCGTTCTTTAGGGGCGTGGCCAGGAGTAGAAACCATCGTTTTTCGGTGGGGGAATGGCACGGATACTCAAGCGTGAAGCGGGATTCGGTGCCGTCTAACACAGCTTGGATGCCGGTCAGGGCTTTTTGAGCCGTGTCAGCCGCTTCACCATCTTCATCCACCGCCCGGCGACAGGTGGCCAGGTAATTGCTCCCAACGCCGGTGTAGGCGTTGGCCTCGGCCCCGTTGTCGCGGGCAAAGCGTTCCCAGGCATCATTGACGGCGATGATGGCCCCATCTTTGGCCAAAACGGCGATATGGGTCGTCAATGAACTGAGAATGGCCCGATTTAAGGCTTCACTCTCCCGCAAGGCCCGCTCGGCCCCCTTGTAAGCGGTCACGTCCCGGCAGGTGTAGAGCATCGTGCCGCCTCTGATTGAGGCATACTTTACGTTGACTAACAGATCGTGTGGCTGACCATCCTTGTCCGTAATCTGATGCTCGATATTTTCGATTTCTCCGGCGCTGGCTAACGCCTGATGATCGACCAGAGCGCCGCCCAGTAAATTTTTGATGTGGCCCAGAGCTTGCACTTCCTCGAGAGAGTAGCCAAATATATTGGCCACATTCGGGCAAATATAAACGAACAGACCGCTATCCTCTGTAATAAAGACCGCATCCGACATATTGCTGAGAATAATCTGATGCAGCGTTTCCGTCTCGCGGAGGGACTCTTCGGCCCGTATTCGGGGCGTGATGTCGATCACGGCGACCTGTATCGCTGCTCTGCCTCGATACTCAATCCGTGTGGCATTGATCTCCACCCAGCGAATCTCCCCATTTTTACGGAGGAAACGAAACTTATAGGTCGCCGGGGCCGGTTTGCCGCTCAACCGCTCATCTGCCCGGTTCCAGACACTAGCCCAATCTTCGGGATGCACCATAGCTCGCACTTCGTCCGGGGACATAGATTTCAGTTCTGCCGCCGTGTAGCCGGTCAGCCGTACCAGGGCGGAGTTAGCAAAGGCGATCTGAAAATCTTGGATAATGGCCAACCCTTGCAGCGAATGTTCGACCAGGGTTCGATACGCTTCTTCGGCGGCCTTGAGCTTGGTGATGTCACGGTTGACGCCTACCGCCCCCAAAATCTGGCCGACTCTATCCCGCAGCGCCGTGACCGACGATTGGACATAGATAGATGTGCCACTCTTATGTTTTTGGATGACCTCGCCCCGCCACTGCCCATATTTCAGAAACGTTTCCCGAACAACCGCCGCCGATTGGTCGAGATAGTCGGTTTGCAGCACCTCCCGGACCGGCCGACCAACGACTTCCCCGGCCGGATAGCCATAGATTCGCTCTGCCGCCCGGTTCCAACTGCGGATGACGTAATTTTTGTCGCTGGCAATAATGGCGTCCGAAATGTAATCTAACAGATCATCGTAGTGCTGTAACTGATCCGCCCGCTCATCCACCCCCGCCTTCGTTTCGGAACTTTCGGGCGGCGGTCCCTCTTCGACCCCTCGCAGCTTCTCCAGGGCCGTAGAGAGGGTCTCGAACGCTGCCTCCATCTCCGGTTGGAGCGAGGCCGGGGCTTGACCGGCCACCTGCTGTACCACTTCCAAACATTCGAAGGCAGACTTGATTTGTTGGGCGGAGGAGAACTGGCTCATGCTTCAATTCTTTCTAATAAATATTGATGTCTCAAGCCCCGCTCCGGTTTGTTAACCAATGTCATTAAGTTCGTAGCAGCCTGAGTAGGTGAGCGTAGCGAAACCGTATCAAGGCTGCATCCTGAGCCTGTCGAAGGGGGGGCGGGGTGGCCAAGACTCGTCCCGTTCGCCGCACCCTTCGATACACGCGCCACTACGTTTCGCGCTACTCAGGATGCTATCCCCATTATTTTTGAGGCGGTGTAGGGTAACGAAGGTACGAGATCAGCCTTCCGATCTTCCAATCTTCCAGCCTTCCAATCTTCCTACCCTCCCCCCAACGCTGTCCGAATCCGCGCCGCCGCCGGGTAAGCGCCCGGCGCAAACGTCCTCCCGGTCAGCATCTCATACACCTGCTGATACCGGACACTGGCTTTGACGGCCAAATCTTCATCCCAGGCGGGTGGCTCACCGTCGCCGCGATACCCCTGCTCGGCATACCACAGGCGGATGAACTCCTTGTCGAAATTCTCCGGCTCCTCCCCGGCTGCCAGCCGTGCTTCGTAGCTGTCGGCCCGCCAGAAACGGCTGGAGTCGGGCGTATGCACCTCGTCGATGAGAACCACCTCGCCGGAGGGCAGGCGACCAAACTCATACTTGGTATCGACCAAAATCAGACCCGCCTGGGCAGCGATAGCCTGCCCCCGCCGGAAAATTTCCAGGGCGGCAGCCTGCACTTCGTCCCAGGTCGCCCGGTCGAGATGGCCCTGCGCCACCACCTCCTCACAGGTCAGCCGTTCGTCGTGGCCGGTCGGTCCCCCTTTGGTGGTCGGGGTGATGATTGGCTCCGGTAGCGGCTGGTTTTTGTGCAGCCCGTCAGGAAATTCGTGGCCGTAGATGATCCGCTCGCCGAGGCTGTAGCGATACCACAGCGCCGTCTTGGTTACGCCGCTGATGTAACCCCGGACGACGACCTCCACCGGCAGGGTCTCACATTCGTGGGCGATGGTCACGTTCGGGTCCGGCAGGTCGATGAGGTGGTTGCCGATGACGTCGGCGGTCTGCTCGAACCAGAAGGCGGAGAGCTGGGTCAAGACCTGGCCCTTGTAAGGAACCAGCCCCAGCACCCGGTCAAAAGCCGACAGCCGGTCGGTAGTAATCAAAATAAGCTCGGTCTGACCGTTTCGGCGGCGGTAGATGTCCCGCACCTTGCCCTCTGTTTTCGGGCCGAGGCCGGGAATGTCCACCCCCGACAGGGCCAGGGGTACGAGCGGTTTGAGAGTTTCTTCGGTGAGCATATCAG
>CAZWZZ010000185.1:0-9387 GCA_964638395.1 uncultured Caldilineaceae bacterium | reverse complement strand
TAACATCTGTTGTGTTTATCCTCTCAATTTCCTCGGATATATTCGGTCCCACAATTTTTGGTCATTGAGGAGAAGATAGCGCTATCAGTGTCGCAGCGGTTCCCTATAACGATGCCAATACGCCAGAATTCTTTACTTCACGGGGCTTTCCAACGATCTATTTTGGGCCTACGGAGGGCGTACCCCAACCCGCCTCTGCTTTATCGTCACCGGACACCCGCCAAAAACCGGATGTTGGGGCTACCGACGGCAACTGCACTACATTTTTCGGTTTGGAGGATGTAGCCAGCAATTGCTTCCGCTTCTTCGGCACCTCAGCCGCCGCTCCGCATGCAGCGGCCGTCGGCGCTTTGATGAAAGAGCAAGCTAATTCTCTCTCTAAGCCATTGGCGCAAGGCTTCGCCGAATCCATCCTGGAAAAGACCGCCGCCACCATCGCCAACGGCTCTCCCCAGGCGACGGGGGCGGGGCTTATCAACGCCACCGCAGCCATTACTGGCGTGAATGACCTCGAAATTAGAACCGTCTTCCTACCTGTTATCCTGAAAAATTAGCTACCCGTTTCTCCCAATCCTGCCGGAAGAATGGAAGGCTGGAAAATTGGCCTTATGCTTGATGACCAGCCTTCCAAATCTTCCAGGCTTCCGCCCGACCTAAAATCTTACCCTAAAACAAAAACGCAACCTCACATTGCGCCTTACAGCACATTTGACATTGCCATGACCGACGGTTATAATCGGAATGTTTGCCCGTTTTTTAACCTAAACTTAAAGTAAATAAAGGCGTTATTTATCTATGGGACAGCGAAACATCATTATTGTCATCGGCATCCTCATCCTGACCGGCTTTCTCGTGTGGGTCATTACGGCAGATGTCGAATATACCTACCCCCCGGAAGAGAACGTTCTCACTCAAGAAACCCCGCCCTGGTGGGCACCCCTCCTCTTCTGGCAGGCGGGCTTCCAGCGCAGTATCGAAGTCCACCGAGGCTTGGATTTGCAGGGGGGCCTGCAAGTTGTGCTTGAAGAAGACCTGCCGGAAAGCCAACCCCTGCCGGATGGGGCGATGGAAGCCGCCCGGATCGTCGTCGATAACCGCGTCAACGGCCTGGGCGTGACCGAACCCCTGGTTCAGTTACAGGGGGATAGCCGTCTCATCGTCGAGCTGCCCGGTATCTCCGACCCCGATTTGGCCATCAGCACCATCCGCGAAACGGGGCTGCTCGAATTTGTCGATGCCGGACTGAACCCGCCCCCCGAAGGCACGCTGATTCAAACCTCGCTGGGCGGGCCGGAAGGGGCTGACAATGCCCTGGCCGACGAGGTTTCGGAAGAACCGGAAGCGGAAGCGGCTGAAGAAGAAGCGGCCGCCGAAGAAGCCCCGGTCGTGCCGGAAACCGTCTACGAAACTGTCATCACCGGGAGCGACATCGAGAATGTCCAAAATGCCGGTCCCAACCCCAACAGCCTTATCATCGAAATTCCCTTCACCCTCAAACCTGAAGGGGCTGAAAAATTTGGGGCCTATTCCGGGGCCAACGTCGGCAGCTTTCTCTGTATCGTTCTGGACAAAATCGTTGTCTCCTGTCCCCAAATTCAGGCCCAGATCACCAACCAGGGCGTCATTTCGCTGGGTGGCGATGCCACGGTCGAAGAAGGCCGGGCCTTGGCCGTCCAACTCCGTTATGGGGCGTTGCCCGTGCCCTTGAAAGTGGTCGAGAACCGTACCGTCGGCCCCACCCTCGGCCAAGACTCGGTTGAGCGCAGTGTCCGGGCCGGAACTATCGGCTTGATCGTCGTCTTGCTCTTTATGGTCGTTTACTACCGGCTGCCGGGCTTTGTTGCGGCTCTGGCTTTGGTCATCTATGGCCTGCTCAACTTTGCCCTCTACAAGCTGATTCCGGTGACGTTGACCCTCCCGGCCATCACCGGTTTTATTCTTTCTATCGGCATGGCCGTCGATGCCAACATCCTTATTTTTGAACGGCTCAAAGAGGAACTGCGGGCCGGACGGAACCTGAAATTGGCCCTGGAGTTGGGCTTTAGCCGCTCCTGGCCCTCCATCCGCGATTCGGCCATCAGCACCCTCATCACCTGCTTTATTCTCTTCTGGTTCGGCTCGAATTTTGGGGCCAGCATCGTCAAGGGCTTTGCCGTCACCCTGGCTCTGGGGGTGGTGACGAATATTTTCACCGCCGTGACCATCACTCGGGCCTTTATGCGCTTGTTGGTGGGGCTGTTTGGCAACGGGTTGAAAGATAATGCTGCCCTGATGGGCTTCAGCCTGCAAGAGTCAACACAAAAGACTCCGGGCTGGATTTCCAATTTTCTGTTCGATATTGCCGGCAAACGCCGCTTCTACTACATTCTGTCGGCCATCATCATCATTCCGGGGTTGATCGCGATGGCCATCTCTACCATCCAATTTGGCAGCCCGCTCAAACCCAGCATCGACTTTACCAGCGGCTCGTTGATGGAACTCCGCTTTGAAGAGCCGGTCCAGCCCGGTCAGGTACGGGATGTTTTCACCGACTTTAGGTATGAAGATCAGGAGTTCAACGATACCGCCGTCACCACCGCCGAGCAGTTTGGCGAGGAAACCATCCTCATCCGCTCCAAATTCTTGGATGATGAAGCCAAAACTACCATTCAAGATCGTATCCGGGCTGAAGTCGGCGAATTTGAGGAACTACGCTTCGACTCTGTGGGGCCGACGATTGGTCAAGAGGTGACGCGGGCCGGGAGCTACGCCGTCATCGCGGCGGCTGCGGCCATTTTGCTTTACCTGATTTTTGCTTTCCGCTCCGTGCCCAATGCCTTTCGCTATGGCGTGGCCGCTATTGTGGCGATGGTTCACGATATCTTGATTACCGCCGGCATTTTCGCCGTCTTCGGCCTGATCGCCGGCTGGGAAATCGATGCTTTGTTTTTGACCGCCATCCTGACCGTCATCGGCTACTCGGTTCACGACACGATTATCGTCTTCGACCGCGTCCGGGAGAATCTACCCCGCTACCGCTCTGAGTCTTACGAGACCGTGTGTAACCGCAGCCTCCTGGAAACGTTGAGCCGGAGCCTGGTCACCTCGTTGAGTACCGCGTTCGTCGTTCTCTCGATCCTCTGGTTCGGCGGCTCGACCGTCAACCAATTCATCGCCACCATTCTCATCGGGGTGATTAGCGGAACCTACTCCTCCATCTTCAACGCCATCCCGGTCCTGGTCTCCTGGCAGAAAGGTGAAATCGGTCGCCTCGTGGGGCGGACGCCGGTCAGCGCCACGGCCCAGAGCTAATTCTTCAACAATTTCCTGTCAACAACAAAAAAGGCTCCCGGACGGGAGCCTTTTTTTAATCATTGCTTCAAAACCGCTCTACCTACCCCTTCAACGGGACGCTAAACGTAAAGCGACTGCCCTGCCCAACCTCACTCTCTACCCAGATATCCCCACCGTGGGCCTCGATAATCTTGCGGGCCAGGGCCAGGCCCAAGCCGGCCCCTGTGACCGTTTCGACCACATCCTCAGCCCGATAAAACTTGTCGAAGATCAACTCCAATTCATGGGGAGCAATGCCGCGCCCCGTATCCTGCACGGAGACCTGGGCCCGGACTTCGTTGCAAGAAAGAATAACCTCGACCTGACCGCCGGGCCGGTTATATTTGATGCCGTTATCAACCAGGTGCATCATCACCTGTTTGATCCGCTCCCGGTCTAGCGGCAGTTCAGGGATAGTGGTCGCCACCTTCATGCCGACGGAAACCTGCTCACTGCCGCCGGGTCTCAAGAAAAGATCGATCACTTCCCCGGTTAAGTCCCCCAAGTTGACCATTTCCTTGTTCATCATCACCCGACCCGTTTCGATATTGGCCAGATCCAAAAAGCCATCGACGATCTGGGACAGGCGCGTGGCTTCACGGTTGATGCTTTCCAGCCCGGAGCGCACGTCATCCGCATCGATCTCCGGGGCGGACAACATCAACTCGCTATGGCCGATAATCGAAGCCATCGGCGAGCTTAACTCGTGGAAAACGTTGACCAACTGGTCACTTTGCCGAAACAGGCGGGCATTTTCGATGGCAATCGAGGCTTGAATGGCCAGCGTCGAGAGCGTCTGAATATCAGCGCCGGTGAAATCCGTCCCGCCCCGTTTATTCAAGACCTCCAGCGCCCCGATGATATTCTCTTTCACCATCAAGGGCACACCCAACATGGAGCGCGTCTCGAAATTGGTCAGGCGATCCACCTCGCTAAAATGGCGTTCTTCCTCGTTCAGCGTGGAGATGACCACCGGCTCGCCACTTTTGACGATCCACCCGGCGATGCTGCCATCCAGAGGCACGGTGATCGACTCGATTTGTCCTTGCTTTTCTCCAGCCACCGCCTGAAAATAGAGCGACTCCTTATTCTCATCCAGCAGCAAAATCGACGCCGCCTCGGTGTCCGTGAGTTGAGTAGCCACATTGATAATTGATTGTAAAAGAATATCCAGGTCGAGAGTTGAATTCAAGGCTCGGCTGACTTCGAGCATCATTTCCAGGCGGGCAACTTGTATTTCGAGGGGCTGGTTGTGGCTATCTTCAATATTATTAACGGTACTCAATCCATCTACAATTGTCTCGACCAACACAAACCCCCTCCTGTAACAGGTATTTGCAGGACAGGTCGTTAAATTTAACAAAGTATAAATCAATTCTAACATTCACCACCGCCTCTGACAACGGGCAAAGAGTCCTACCCAAAATGAATGAATTATGAATTTTTCACACCCGGTTACCCAAAAAATAGCCATTTTTACCGGATTGAGAGTTTTTGAGAGTCTATTTGTGATACAATTCACGGAAAATTCAAGCCTTGAGAGTTTTTGGGAGGTCTTTTCTGCTATAGTTAATCCCAAGTTACGCTTATGGATTTGGATTAATATGTTGTTGTAAACTTTTTATTATCTCTGACTTTCAAATTCTTCTGAAGGTTCAGTAAAAACGATAAACGTGTTAGTTATATGAACCGTTTAACCAAACTCTACAAATTGACGTTACCCGAACGCCGCCGGCAGGTGGCCGCTTATGCCGCTCTGGATGAGGCTGATTTGGCGACGCTCGACGCGGGTCTCTCTGTCGAGCAGGCCGAGGTGATGATTGAAAATGTGGTGGGCCGCTACAGCTTACCGCTAGGCATCGCCACCAACTTTCTCATCAATGGTCGAGAAGTGGCCGTGCCCCTCGTCGTCGAGGAGCCGAGCATCGTGGCCGCCCTCAGCTACGCGGCCAAGCTGGCCCGCGCCGGGGGGGGCTTCGAGACCCACAGTAGCGACCCGGTCATGATCGGCCAGGTGCAGTTGCTCGACGTGCCGGATGTCGAGACGGCCATCGAAAAAATAATGGCCGCCGAGACCGAGTTGTTGGCCCTGGCCAACCAATACCATCCGACGATCCAGCGCCTCGGCGGGGGGGCCAAAGGCATCGACTGTCGCCCTCTGCCGGAAACAGCCGCCGGGCCGATGCTGATCGTCCATATTCTGTACGACTGCCGGGACGCAATGGGAGCCAACGCCGTCAACACCGCCGCCGAAGCCATCGCCCCCCGCTTGGAGCAACTGAGCGACGGGCGAGCCAACCTGCGGATTTTGTCCAACCTGACCGACCGGCGCACCGCCCGCGCCGACTGTCGCCTCCCCGTCGAGCAACTGGCCAGAGAGGGCCTGTCCGGGGCAAACGTCGCTCAATATATTTTTGAAGCCTGGGCCTTTGCCGCCGCCGATCCCTACCGGGCGGCTACCCACAACAAGGGCATTATGAACGGCATCGACGCCGTGGCCGTGGCCACCGGCAACGATTGGCGAGCCATCGAAGCCGGGGCGCACGCCTACGCTGCCCGCACCGGGCGCTACACCAGCCTGACCGAGTGGTCGTTAGTCACCGCCACTGAGGGTGATTATCTACACGGCGTCTTGGAGATGCCCTTGAGCGTCGGCGTCGTTGGCGGAGCGACCCGAGCGCATCCTACGGCTCGCGTCTCGATGAAGATTTTGGGGCAACCGGACGCCCGCACCCTGGCCGAGATTATGGCGGCGGTGGGGCTGGCCCAAAATTTAGCGGCCATTCGCGCCCTGGCCGCCGAGGGCATCCAGCGGGGCCATATGCGCCTCCACGCCCGCCAGGTGGCCCTGGCCGCCGGCGTGCCGGAGACGCAAGTTCAGGCCATCGCCGACCAGTTGGTGGCCGAAGGCAACATTCGGGCTGAGCGGGCGCGAGCATTGATTGAAACCGGATAAGATTTTTGAGAAAAAGGATTTTGCCGCTTCCGGATTTCAAAAGTGTCGTCCCGTAAAGCGTGAAACGTGAAACATAAAACCAAGTCTCACGCTTTAGGTAGCTCTGCATTTGAGCGTGGACAGGACAAAAAGCCGCTTTTTTCGCTCTAGCCAAGTCCGTGACTTGGCGATTCTGAGCCGGAAACGCCAGTCACGGACTGGCTTCGCGCTAACCACGATGTTGTGTAGAGCTACCACGCTTTACGGTTTACGTTTTATGAAGTTATGCTACGCAATCCGGTTAAGTCGGAATGTTACCAATAAATTGGAGTACGACCTATGTCAATTATGAAACCAAACGTTGAAACCGGCCTCGTCGGGTATGGCAGCTACGTCCCCCGTTACCGGCTGCCTGCCGCCGAAGTAGGCCGCGTCTGGGGCAATAGCGGCAGCCTGCCCATCATCGAAAAGGCGGTGCCGGGACCGGATGAGGATACGATGACCATCGGCCTGGAAGCGACCCGCAACGCTCTGGCCCGCGCCCGGATCGATCCCCAGGAAATCGGCGCGGTCTGGGTCGGCAGCGAGAGCCACCCCTACGCCGTCAAACCGACCAGCACCATCATCGCCGAGGCCATCGGGGCCACGCCCCACGTCCAGGCCGCCGATTGGCAATTTGCCTGCAAGGCCGGCTCGGAAGCGGTCCAGGCCGGTATCGGCTTTGTGGCCGGGGGGATGGCCCGCTACGCCCTCGGCATCGGCGCGGACACGGCCCAGGGTCGCCCCGGCGATGCCCTGGAATATACGGCGGCGGCGGGCGGCGCGGCCTTTTTGATCGGCGCGGCAGCGGAGAGCCTGGCCATCTTCGAGGCGACGCTCTCCTACGTGACCGATACGCCCGATTTCTGGCGACGGCCCACCACCCATTACCCCAGCCACGGCCATCGCTTCACCGGCGAACCGGCCTACTTCACCCACGTTCTGTCCGCCGCCGAGGCGCTGATGAGCGAATTGGGGTACACGGCCCAAGATTTTGAGCATGTCATTCTGCACCAGCCCAACAGCAAATTCCCCGAACGGGCGGCCAAAACGCTCGGCTTTGAGAAGGAACAGTGGAAGACCGGCCTGTTGGCCCCTGTTGTGGGCAACACCTACGCCGGGGCCAGTTTGCTCGGCCTGGCAGCGGTGCTGGACATCGCCCAACCGGGCGACAGAATTTTGTGCGTCTCTTTTGGCTCCGGGGCGGGTAGCGATGCCTTTGCCTTGACGATGACCGACGCCGTCGAGCCGAAGCGCCATCTGGCCTTGACTACCCAGGATTACATCGACCGGCGCGTCGAGGTGGATTACGCCACCTATGCTCGCTACCGGGACAAGTTTAAGATGCACTGAATAATCGTCTGAAAATAAGTTCCTGATTTCGTTCAGAGATTAGAGATTGGGGGATTAGAGATTTTGCTTTTATCTCCCTATCGCCAATCTCCCAATCTCTGTAAAACGACAAGTTGTTTTTGGATGGTTAAAGGAGTTTGAAAATGAGAGACGTATCGATTATTGGAATTGGACAGACACCGGTCGGGGAGCATTGGGACCGCAGCCTGCGCCATCTGGGGTATGAGGCCCTGAAAGCGGCGTTGGTTGATGCCAACATCGAACGGGCCGATGCCCTATATGTGGGCAATATGCTCTCCGGCGAGATTTCCGGGCAGGCCCACCTCGGTTCGCTGATCGCCGATTTTGCCGGACTGCGGGGTATCGAGGCGGTCAAGGTCGAGGCGGCCTGCGCCAGTGCTGCTGCCGCCCTGCGGCAGGCGTACATCGGCGTGGCCAGCGGCCTCCAAGACCTGGTCATAGCCGTCGGCGTGGAGAAGATGACCGATGATGTCGGCAGCAAGCTGACCGCCGGGCTGGCCTCGGCGGCGGATGCCGATTACGAGGTCATCCACGGGGTCAGTTTTGTGGCCCTGAACGCGCTGATTATGCAGCGATATATGTATGAAAACAAGCTCAACCACGAAGATTTCGCCCCCTTTTCGCTCAACGCTCACGCCAACGCCGCTCACAACCCCAACGCCATGTTCCAGAAACCGATCAGCCGGGAGGCGTTCATCAAGGGCGGCATGGTGGCCGACCCCGTCGGCCTGTATGACGCCAGCCCGATGGCCGACGGCGCAGCGGCGGTCATTCTCTGTCCGACGGAGCAGGCCCGCGAATTTGCCGATCAGCCCATCCATATTCGGGGCAGCGCCGTGGCCACCGACAGCCTCAGCGTTCACGACCGGCACGACCCGTTGTGGCTGCAAGCGGCCGAAAGCTCGGCCCGGCGAGCCTATCGCCAGGCCAATGTCGGCCCGGATGATATAGATTTCTTTGAATTGCACGACGCTTTCACTATTATGGCTGCCTTGAGCCTGGAAGCGGCCGGCTTTGCCGAGCGAGGCCGGGGAACCTGGCTGGCCCGCGACGGGGAGATTGTCCCGGAGGGGCGTATTCCTATCGCCACCCGGGGCGGTTTGAAAGCCCGGGGCCATCCCGTCGGCGCGACCGGGCTGTACCAGGTCGTCGAGGCGGTGCAGCAGTTGCGCGGTCAGGCCGGCCCGAACCAGATCGCCAACGCCCGCCTGGGGATGACCCAGAACATCGGCGGTAGCGGGGCGACGATTATCACCCATATTCTGGAAAGAGACGCATAACAAGAACTATTCACAAAGAGGAGAGACATCATGACTGTAGAAATCGCACGACATTGGAGACTAAACTCGCAACGATACCAACTGGTGGGCGAAGTCTGCCCCCGCTGTAGCGCCAAGATTTTCCCGCCCCGGGATGTCTGCCCCAGTTGCGCCGATGACGATAAGCAGCCGGATTTTCAGTTCAGCGGGCGGGGCGAGGTCTTTTCCCACACCACCGTTTACACCCCTCCGGAAGGGTATGAGGAGGCGGCCCCCTACACCGTGGCCCTGGTCAAGCTGGAAGAGGGGCCGCTGGTCACTGCCCAGTTGACTGATGTGGACAACGACCAGATCGAAATCGGGATGCCGGTAGAGATGGTCACCCGCAAGCTCCGCACGCAGGGGGACGAGGGGTTGATTATCTACGGCTATAAATTCCGTCCTCGCATGACGCCCAGAGCCGCGTAG
>CAZWZZ010000184.1:0-9425 GCA_964638395.1 uncultured Caldilineaceae bacterium | reverse complement strand
GCTTTCAACTGGAAGGGGCGGAAAAAATACCGGCCAGCGACGTGCCGCCGATGGAGCCGCCGCCCGGCCCGCCGCCGGAGGAGCCGCCCCCCTACGAACCGCCCGATTTTGGCGGCGACGCAGAGGCCCCGCTCTACGAACCGCCCGACTGGTGGGACGATGACAGCATGCCGCCGCCGGTAGCCCCGCCCGCCGATTGGCAGGACGAAGCGGACGGCCCGCCCCCCGACGCGCCGCCCCCCTTCCCGCCCGAATCCTCCGCGCCCCCGATGCCTCCGACAGTCCCCGCCGACAGCCCGGCCCCGTCGCCCTCAGCCGGCGGCAGCGGGGACCTCATCCGCGTCCGCCTCGGCGAGACGCCCCTGGTCGTCACCGGCGGCGAGTTCCGGGCCATGTTAGAGGTTATCAAGAAGATACCGGGCCGCCGCTTCAACGGCCAGGACAAAGTGTGGGAAATTCCTGACGATGTGACCCTCGACTCGGTCGATCAGACCATCCGGGAGGCCGGGTTTACCATTTTGCCGGGGTAGATCTTGATTAAGTTTCGCTTTGCAATTCTTCCTCAAGCTCTGAAATTTCCTGCAAAGTTAAACGAATCCCGCTGGCTAACTTTACGGGAACATCTAGCGGTCCGTGAAGGGCACGCTGTTCTTGTAGGTGCTGGAGATTGTCGTATAAAATTTCTAGCCGTTTCAGCTTTTTGGCTCTCGTATCAATTTTAGAGGGCTGCTTCTTTGGCTCAGGTTTTCTAACATCAATACCATCAAGAAGCTGCTTGACGCTGACTTTCTCTAATAATCCCACCGGAACAAAATAGTCTTCGCCAATCATTTCAAGATCGAGCAAATATTTGTAGTCAACAAAAATACCGGGATGGTCAGGCAGCGGAACTATTTGTGTGACCTTGATATCTGGGATCGACTGATGAATCTTAAGAAAGTCGGCCCGAATAATCTCTAAAAATTGGCGTCGGGATGGCTTTCGACCGCTCAGGTGGATAAAAATCTTTCGATCTTCACTATCCGCCTTAACCAAGGCTCTGTTTTGACCATTCTCGGCGATGAGAACGACACCGTTGCGCCAATACGTGTTTTTGGAGATGTAAGCGTGCATACGCACAACGATGACCAACCAGCAGTTAAGCACCCGCGTTGTTCACGCAGGCGAAAACCGGGGAACGTCTACCAAGCGCTGACCACGCCGATTGTCCAAACCAGTACCTACACCTTTCGCGACAGCAATGAGTTGACCGAGCATATGGAAGAAAAGTTGTGGGGGGAGTCGAACCGGACGGAGTATGGGCGGTACGGCAATCCGACGATTGCCGCCGTGGAGGAGAAGCTGGCCGATTTGGGGCAGGCGTTGGCAAAACTAGAGCAACCCGATACCGCATCGTTATTGGCCGTTCATCAATGATTGAATTTCATTTTGGGACAACACCCGGTCATAAGCCCGCCAATCGTCCAATTGACCATCAAAGGTTTGGACAATCTGGCCATTGTCCAGATTGCCGCCCAGGATGAAGGGCGCAGTGGATTGAAAGACCGTATCGTGCGTGACGGCTTTACTTTTGTCCAAATTGCCGTTGATATAAATCTTGAGCCGTTTGGCCCCGGCATCGAACACGGCGGCGAGGTGATACCAAGCAGTCGTCGAATTTAGAACTGTCGGTCCGGTGGCATAAATGGCGCTGGTATAGCTGCTTCCATCCGGCGAGACGGTCAAACGTACTTTGTCGCCGCCAGTCAACTCCAAGCGATAGGCTCGTTGATTGATCCCGAAGTCATATTTGCCGGCGATAATCATAAATCGGCCCAGATCCTCCCGCTTGAGCCAGCCGACCAGGCTGAAACTATCGCTGAAACCCAGGCCGCTGATCTGGCTATCGTCGATCATCAGGTATTGGGCCGGGCCGCTGCTGTTCTCGAAATCGGCGGCGTTGCCGACCTGGCCAGGAACCGCGGCCACCCCGCCGATGTTGGTCAAGCTGTTGCCAAAGGAGGAACTATCGGCCCGAGGCCCGCTGCCCGTTTCATCGAGCGACCAATATCCTTTTAAGCCGCCCATCGCCGTCTGGATTTCACGTTGGGAGAGGGCGCGGTTGTAAACCCGCCAGGCATCCAGTTGGCCGTCGAACAGTTGGGTCGGTTGACCGTTGTCCAAGTTGGCCCCCAGCAAAAAGGGAGCGGTCGATTGGAAGACGGTGTTGTAGGTCACTTGTTTGTCAGCGTCGAGTTCGCCATTGACGTAGACCTTGAGCCGCTGCGCCCCGGCATCGAACACGCCGGCGACGTGATACCAGACCGTGGTCGAGGTCAGGTTGGTGCTGCCCGAGGTGTAGATGCTGGGATCGAAGGTGGCCCCGTCGGGCGAGACGACGATGCCCAGCCGGTTCCAGGGGGTCACTTCGAGGCGGTAAGCCCGCTGGTTAGCCCCGAAATCATATTTACCGGCCAGGATCATGGTGGCGTCCAGACTTTCTCGTTTGAGCCAGCCCATGATCGTAAAACTGTGATAGAAGTTGAGGCCGACCGCTTCGTAGCTCTCGATTTTGAGGTATTGGCCGTTGTCCTGCTCAAAGTCGGAAGCAATGCCCTCCCGCCCGGCGCTCCAAGTGACGCCGTTGATGTTGGTCAAGATGTTGTTGCCATTGGGGGAACTGTCGAAGCGACTGCCGGTGTCGGTTTCGTTGAGTTGCCAGTAACCATTCAAATTTGTAGTGAGCGTAGGCGACCCTAGCGTGACATCGTTGCTGGATAGGATAGCCGGAGGACGAGGTGTTGGTAGAATCCGAACTTCATTGTAAATCGCCGGCGGTGACTGAAAGGCAGACACCAAATGGCCTGACGGCATCAGTATGGCACTCAAAGCGCTGATTAGCAGCAAGATGATGATACTCCAGGGAAGACATTGTTTTGCGATCATTTTAACCTCTTCTTAATTGTTTTTTACGATGAGCGGCAGATATATATGTTCAAGCTCGGCGATGATTAGAGTAACTGGAATATTGAAGGTGGTAATCAGGTCGCCACTTGGGGTTCGGTTGCAGTAGGTATCAGGCGACCAACTGACGATATTTACCGTAATATTGCCCGTAAATTGCCCCTCTGTCCCTGGTTTGTTAAGGACAACGCCAAGTGGTTCATTTTCCTGACCTGAACTATCAACTTGAATCCACGATTGGTTGCTTGAAGCGTTCCAGGTGAAAGTACCGCCCCCCAAGTTGACAATGCCTATATTTTGCGGCCAAGAGATTTCAGACTCGCTAACATCTACCAATTCGATAACATCTGGCTCCGTCAGGAGAGGAAAAGGATAAATTAGCGTTCGCGCTTCGACCTGTGTCCAGTCGCTATCCTCACCGTCATTATGAGCCGATACGCGGAACTGCCAATCGAGACGATCAAAGGTACATCCCACCGGATGGGCGAAATGAGTAGCCGGCGTATTTTGAAACAGTGGGTTAAAACCTGATGAATAGTCAAGAGAAAGAATGTCCTTATTGCGGTATTCGATATCGTAGGTGTAGCTACTGGTATCACCATTGATTCCTTCCCAACTAAAACCATACTGCCCCTCCACCAGATCATCGCCACTGACCACACCGGGTGGATAACTGGTGATATGGACGGCTAGAGGGCCGCCACCCGGATCAGGGTCACAAACAATCATGCGTACGTCTTGAGGCGGCCAGGCAAAATCGTTACTCCGGCCTTGCCACACCCCGTTATGTTGCAGGTCGAAGCGTAACAGATAGTTGCTCCCTTCTATAATTTGTCCACTCTGCGGTACGAAAACTCTGAAACTGGTGACGAAGTTATGCTCGCCCGGTTGAATCACGCCGGTTGTATCACACACCGGTGATTTTCTCAACCCTGCACAATTGGCACAGGCTAACCCTGACCCATCCTCCTCGTAAAGATGGTAGCCGATAAATGTTGGCGTGTTGTCACAGGAGGCGGGCGTTCCGACGGGAACATCATTTCGACCCACATTTTGGTAATGCAGGAAAATACCGGTTCGATCCGCGTCGCCCTGGCACATTGTTAAGCCTCCATCTAACGGGATGCCCTGAATTTGGGCGATGTTCGTTCTGAAATTGTCTGGCGGGGTAGGGCTGATCCCAGTGAATTGAATGTCGGAGTAGTAATGCGCCAGAATGCGTCGAAAGTCCCATTGGGGGAAAGCTGTGTCTTGATCATTTTTGCCCCATGCCCAACGTCGAGAACCCTCTTGCCCCATACCCATTGGACTGTTTGAAGGGTTAGCTCCGATACTGATGGGGTCATAAATAGTCTTTAACCACGGCTGACTGCCAGCCAATGTCCAAGTCCCCGTTTCTGCCCGAAATTGAGCGTTAATCGCTTTTAGACCGAGAAGTATGGGTGCATTAGGATGGGTCATAATAATCCCATCGGTGTCATCGACGGCTGCGATTGAGTTTAGGTAAGAATTGACATCTGCACCGGAGATGAAGTTTATCCTTCCGGGTCTGGCATCAACACAAAAAAAGTTTTGATTATTACTCGTGTAAACTTCGGAATTATCTGCGCTGAGTATCCAACTTCGGATGGCAATGGCTCCTGCTTTCAAGGCTTCATCACCGCCAGGATCATTGCCCCAATTATCGACCCATTCAAATGGTAAACTCTTTTTTATAAAATCACCAAGTGAGATCGAATGATCTCCACACTCATCTTCATTATCTGCGCGATAATAAATCAATGTTGAATTGGTGATAGATTGCTGTTGATTCGGGACCGCTTCTACCATTGATGGCTGCACCATTTGTAGACCATCCATCAATAGCAGTAATAAAATCGACCAGAAATAGTGTGATCGCCTCATCGTTTAATCTCCAATTGATAGATTGTTGTCTGATACGAGCCATCTGTATCGTCTCTAACGGAGCGGCTATAGAACAATTTGTCGCCTCTATGGCTCAATACCAAATTGTTACTATCCACCCCATGGACTCCTACAACTTGTTGTTCACCGCTTTCAGCGTCCAGCCAAAGCAAGAATGTTGCAGTGTTTGTGCCTGTTTCACCCCATCCAATCAGGATTGTTTGCTCATCCGGCATCCAAAAGAGGTCGCGGATATGGCCTTGCTCTATCCGATACAATTTCTGAGGCGAGGTGTCGCTTAAAGTATTGATCCACAGTTCATCATGAGCGCCTTCATTGACGACATAAGCTACGCGCTCCTTATTGACTGCGAGACGAAATTTAAAGATTGACCGACCAGACTCATCGGCTATTTTGTTATTTTGCCCATCTGGTTTAGCGATGAGAAGTTTACGATCTTGGTGATCAATCACAACAACTTCGTCATTTGGACCTATATCAGCCTGTTTACCTACTTGCTCCCTCAGGCCCGAAGGTAAGTTACGGCTCTTTTGATTGATAACTCGACCGGACAAATCAACTTCAGAAATCCCCTCAAGATTGATGATATTAACCAATTGGGGAGACAACCAATCATACCCCAACAACTCATCCCGATTCAATCGGGCTAAACTTTTCTCGTTTCTACCATTTCTATCCACTACTTTAATATCGAACTCATCCCCTTGCCGGGTTCGGTACAAAAGCTGTTGTCCATTAGGTGACCAAACTGGGCCTACTCCATAAACATCTAACTTTTCGACCTTTTTGGAAGCTAAGTCAATAGTCCATATCTGTCTATGCACAGATACACCTTCTGGCACTGTTTCAACCTCTGCTGATATAGCCAACATTTGATCATTCGGTGATATAGTTAAACCCCCAACCAAATTATCGAAAGCGGCAATCTCACTTTCGTCAGGATTAATCGGCGTCGCTGTCGGGGTTGGAATGGGCGTCGGAACAGGAGGCGGACTCCCTTCCGGCAACACAATCACCGGCGTCCAGGTTGGTTCAATCGCCTCATCGGGCGGTGTCTCCGTTGAAATCGGTGTTGGCGTCGCGGTCACCTCAACCGTAAGCCAGGGGGTCGCCGTCTCGCTCACCGATGTTGGGGTGGGCAAGGGAGAGGTTGCCTCCTGCGCCACCGGCTGGCTGTCCGGCGCGGGGCGGCTGAAGAACCAGATAGCTCCGGCGGCCATCACCAATAGCAAGACCAGGGTCAGGGTGTTGCTCAATAGCGTTTTGATCGTTTTCATCACAGATTTGCTCCTTTCAGGTCAGGGGCCTGCTTTTTCAATGAGGCTGATTGATTCGGCATGTTGTGAAATAAAACGAGGTGGGGATGATACCCCGAAAAGACACGAAATAAAGATAACCTATACAGGTTTTTGCCCCATCGGGAGGTAGTTTGGGAGAAGTCTTCCCTCAAATTGCCCCACGATTTTTAATTCGCAACAAGTCTATTATAGTGAAAAAAAAAAAAACAAACGGCAAATTCATCTACAGCGGCTGGATGGGGCCGGGCAGTGAACCAATGCCCTCGATTTGGAGCATAGTGGCCCGCAAACTCTCCGGCGGGTCGGGGAAGATCGGCCCGACGAATTCAATGCCGGTGTAGTAGTGGGCCAAAATGCGCCGGTAGTCCCATTTTGGGAAGTCGTTGCCTGTCAAGGGATCAACACCATTAGCCCACCGTTCAGAGGCGTCTTGGCCCATGCCATAGAAAAAACTGGGATTGACAGCAGAACGTCCCAGACTAATTGGATCATAGACTTCCTTCAGCCAGGCGTGTTGCGGATCTTCCTGAGTCAAAGGGCCGTTTTCTTTAGTATAACTTGCTTGAATTGCACCAAAACGCATAACTAATGGCCAATTCTCAAATGTTTCCCGATTTGTCACATCAGGGTGGGTCATAATCATACCATTAGTCTGTTCAACAGCATCGTTAACAATGGGCACTAATGGTTTATTCAACTCGAATCCACCTTGTTTTGCAGCATCAGTGCAGTGATATTTTTGGCCATCAGTATGGGTATATATATCAACAGTTTGAGGGCTAAGTGTAAATGAGCGCGAGGCCACTGCATTAGCTTTGAGAGCTTCTAATGATGTAAAATCACCTACCTCGCCAGCCAGTGTTCTTTTAAGAAAATCACCAAGTGTTATTGGTGGATGATTACCACAATTACTCTCTCCAGTTAATCGATAAAAAATTAGTAGGTTATTATCATCTGGCCCGGCAGATTGAGCGGTCTTTGGAAAAATGATCAGGATGCTTATTAATAAAACTATGAATTTAAGAAGCAAATATGATGATGAGGTAAAATCACAGTTTCTCACCATTATTGCACCTCCAATTGATAAAAAGTTGTCTTATCTTGGCTTTGTTCAGAACCATAATCATCAAGAAATGTTGAACGACCGTAAAACAAGGTTTTACCATCTGCGCTAAAGGTTAAGCCCGCATTTACTTCATCGACTCCAAGTGATATTACCTGACCGTTTAACACATTAATCCAGACAGGCGTTAGTCCTCCTGTGATATTAGTCCCTGTATAAGCCCAACCAATTACAACGACTTGGCTATCTGGCGACCAAGCCATCAGACGCATGTGGCGATATTCTAAATCAAAAAGTTTGCGCTTATTTTGTCCATTAAAATTACTCACCCAAAGTTCGGTAACAGGATCATTGCTTACAAGATAAGCGATTCGCTGACCATTTGGGGATAAGGTGAAATCAAAAATGTGTGATCCTTCTCCGGCATTAATGGTAATGATATGACCACTCGGCTGGGTAACCTGCAATTGCCGATTATACATTGTCACGACAACATTTATTGGATGGCCCACAACTTTGGATCGGGCATTAAAATTTGCGGGATCTTTAGATGGTACATTTATAGATATATTTCGTCTGATTTGACCAGATTGATCGACTTCATAAATACCATCTGGTCTAAGCAAACCTACCCGATCAGCGTCTAACCAATAATAACCAAGTATATCTTCGTTTTTAAGTAAACTACGATCATTATTACCGGTTGCTCCAACACTCTTCACTTCCACGGTTTCGAAAGTTGAAGTTTGATATGCAAGGGCATTACTATCTGGTGACCAGATTGGATCGGTACCAAACTCTACCAATTTCGTTGTCTGTCTTGAAGTCAAGTCTAGTTTCCAGAGTTGATTATATGGGTTAACATCAAGCTCTCTACTTTTTTCACGAGCGATAAAAGCCAAATATTGACCATCTGGTGAAGAAGGCCCTATAAAAGCTCTTGCATTTAATGAGATAAGTTCCTGCTCATCAGGATTAACCGGTGTTGCTGTTGGTGTCGGTATTTGCGTCGGAAGTGGGGGAGGACTACTTTCAGGCAACACAATCACCGGCGTCCAGGTCGGTTCGATTTGCTCGTCGGAGGGCACCTCAGAATTCGGCGTTGGAGTGGCTATCTGCTCAATCGGCGTTGGCGTTGCTGCCGGTTCTTGCGCTACCGGTTGGCTGTCCGGCGCGGGGCGGTTGAAGAACCACAGGGCAGCCAGGGTTAGGGCCACAAGTAAAAGTAGGGTGATGGTGTTGCTCAATAGTTTGGGGATGGTTTTCATTTTGATCTCCTGTTTTATCAATTACACTCGTTCATAATGATAACAGATGTGGGCTTACCTCTCTCAGCAGTAATGAAATAATTGATGGGGAGGCTGGCTGCTCGCAGTGCCTCCGGCGGATTGGGGGTGATTGCCCCATCAAACTCCACCTCGCTGTAATAATGGGCCAGGATGCGCCGGTAGTCCCACTGGGGGAACCTCAAGCCATTATCATTTTCTCCCCAGGCCCAGCGTCGGGTGCCCTCCTGGCCCATCCCAGTCTGCCCAAAGCCGGTGCTAATCGGATCATAAATAGGCGTCAGCCAGGACAGGGGGATGGTTTGTCCGGCATCCTGGTAGCCTTGCAGCGTGCGGACGCCGGTTTCATCCCGATATTGGGCATCGATGGCGTTAGTACCCAAAAGAGGCGAAGCATTTGGGTGTGATAGAATGATGCCAGATGTCCCGTCAACAGCCTCTTCTGCATTAGGGTTACTGCTGATTATTTCTGTAGGATCGAAACCAAATTGCCGCCAAGCTTTGGTACAGTAGTAGTTTTGCCCACCAATATTAATGATTTCAGCGTGGTAGGAACTAATGGTGAAGGTACGAATAGCTACCGCACCGGCCTTTAGAGCCTCAACACCGCCAGAAATGTCGCCCCATCCTTCGACCCACTCATTGGGTAATGTCTTCTTTATGAAATCACCTAATGATATAGGGGCATTATCAGTGCAGTCATCAGAGGGGGCTAACCGATAATAAATCAGCATTGTATCATTAACCGCTTGCATTGGTATGACACTAAAAAATGGTGATGCGTATGTTGTTTGTGAATTTGTAGGTGTACTGTATACACACATTTGAACATAGACATAACAGATTAGAGAAAGAGAGGAACGAGAGCATTGCGATCACGAACAGTGGTGGGGGAGATGACAACGGGCG
>CAZWZZ010000183.1:0-9436 GCA_964638395.1 uncultured Caldilineaceae bacterium | reverse complement strand
CCCAGATCAACGATGCTGACGGCATCGAGCCGCAACGTGCCGCCCGGTTCGGGGTAGGGGTGAGCGCCTTTGATGAAAATGGTCATACTGTCGCCGGTGGCTGTGACGGTCTCTTCCGTTTTGGCCCACTGGTCATCTAAATCCTCATCCCAGGGGAACCATTGGACGCTCTCCGCCTGCCAATCGACGCCACCGGTCAGGTCGATGCCCAGCGACACGGCCACGGGGGCCACGCTAAATTCCCGCTTCATATGGGCCTCGACGGTGTAGCGATGGCCGGGGATGGTCGGGGCGCTTCGGAACACCCCGGCCTCGACGCCGACGTAGGCAAAGGTGATCTCCTGGGCAAACGTCCCGGCGAAGACATTGCCCGGCCAGTCGGTTTTGTTCATACAGGAGGAGCCAAATTGATCCTGGGAGGTAAAGGCCGACCAGCCGTTGGCCAGGCCGGAGCCGGGGCAGGGATCGGCAAAGGGGTTGCTCCACTCGCTAAAGCCATCCTCAAAGCTCCACACCCCGCCCCGCAGCGGTTCGGCAGGAGGAACCGCCGGAGCGGGCGGGGGCGCGGGAGCGGCCGGGGCCGGCTCGGCCTCCGTATCCGTCACCGCCTCCTCATTCTCGATAGCGACCAGCGTGGTAATTTCGGCAGTCGTCGTCAGGGCCGCCGTGCCGGTCAAGGCCGAGGTCGGCGTGACCGTCGGGGTGGGGGTGGCGTTGGGGTCGGGCGTCTCGGTGGGCACGCCGAGCAGCAGACCGACGGTGGGCGTGGCGGTTTGCACATCGAAGGTAATCTGTTCCACCTCGGCGGGGGGCATAGGGGTCTGTCTGGCCAGGGTACAGGCCAGCAGCGGGCCGAGTATCACCAAGATGCCCAACGCCCAGCGTACTTTATGATGAAGCACTCGTATCTCCTAACGTTGTCGCGCAAAATTGCTCAGTCGCCAAACGTGGAACAGTTTAGCACCGGGCATTAAATAAGTTCCTCAATTGCACAAATCCAGGAGATTAGAGATGGGGAGATTAAGCGAGTATTGGCCCGAATCTCCAAATCTCTAATCTCCAATCTCCCGGTGAAATAAGGAACTTAATTGATTCTCATTCCTTAGCAAATTGTTCTACAGGCTGTATGTGCCACGCGAAATCTTACACGCTTTTGCTGAATTACCAAATCCGATACTCGGTGGAAGGTAAGAACACGGATTGGCAGAATGTAACGGATCAGAATAATCAGCCAAAATCCGTGACATTCCGCCCTTCCAGCCTTCCAATCTTCCACCCCTTCCCCCCCCCACAAACTGGGTGCGTCCCAAATTTTAAAAGATAGCATCCTGAGTAGCCCTGAGTCTTTTCCAGGGCGTATCGAAGGGTGCGGTGAACGGGAGGAGGCTTGGGCTACCCGCACCCTTCGATACGGTTTCCGCTACGCTCCAACCTACTCAGGATGCTGGACTTGAAATTTCGCCTAAATTCTGGGACGCCCCCCCACAAACTTGACATAATTAAAAAGCGGCTTAAACTGGGAGGTGATGCTATACCATAAACGACCGCCGCCCCAAAAATATATCTGGACGCGCCCGACGCGGCTCAAACGACGGCTCCTGTACGTCAAGAAATTGACACGGAGGGAGAAAAAGGCGTTGCTGGCCACGGCGTTCATCTGGACGCTGGTGGTCTGGGCCGCCTTGGGGTTGATGTTGTGGCAGGATGGGCTGGCCATCTGGCGCTGGGTGAATGGCGAGACGCCGGTCTTGGCCCAACCGCTGGCCAGGCCGACGCCGTTCGGTCCGCAGCCGACAACGACCGTGCCGCCCAGCCCCACCGCCACGCGGGTCGTTCAGGCCCCCCAACTGTTGCCGGCCCCCTCCACCCCGGTCATCACCCCGACCGCCACGATTTCAACCTCAACCACGTCTGTGCCACCCCCGGTCGGCGTGACGCCTCTCTCCACGGTGCCGCTCCCGACGCCCACGCTGACCGCCTCGGCGAGCCTGACTGTGCCCCGACAAATTGTCATCGACGCGGTCGGCATCGACGCGCCGATCATCGAGGTGGGCTGGGATGTGGTCGAATGGGAGGGTAAGCCGACGATGGTCTGGGAAGTGGCCGATTATGCGGTCGGCTGGCACAAAAATTCGGCCTTGCCGGGGCAGCCGGGCAACATCGTCCTCAGCGGGCATAACAACATCGCCGGGGAGGTGTTTCGCTCCCTGGATGAAATCAGCGTGGGGGATAAAATCGTGACCTATGTCGGTCAGCAGGCGTTCGAGTATGAGGTCACTTTTACGACCATCGTCAAAGAGGCCGACGAGCCGCTGGATGTCCGCAAACAGAACGCCCACTGGATCGCCCCGACCGATGAGGAGCGGCTGACCCTGGTCACCTGCTGGCCTTACCCCTACAGTACCCATCGCTTCATCGTCGTGGCCGAACCGACGCAGCGTCTGGCCGCTTCACCGTGATTCGCCGGACTATAAGGCAATGATTGGTCTCTTGACAGCTCACTTCACCGCCACCTACGCCACCCCAAACCCCGTTTGGGGCCGGAGACGGGGGTGGTGGAAGGCCAGTCAAAACGGGTATGCCGCAGATGCAACGCTCACCCGTCGATCCGCTCAAACGGCCTCATCTGTACGCTGGCTGGCAGTCAGTTCTAACCACGCTTCATTAGCGGGATAATCCATCAGCAAGCGGCCCTGGCTCAAGAAATCGTACATACCCAAAATGATAGGCATCTCGCTGGTATGGCAAAGATCAGCCTGAATGGTCCTATCCGTGACGATTTCATTCCAATTGTCATCAAGGAGAGAAAGTGTTATTTGACCGTGGGTTACTTCAAGGTCACATTCGGAGCGGTCGGAAATTGAGGGAATAAGACGAATAGAGGGTATATCTTCTGTAGATTGCTCAACCAGAAAATGAAGCGGGACTTTAGATGACATAGCGGGTCGCTACAAAAATTGCCAAGGGACAAGCCTGTTGAACATTACCCAGCACTTGTTCAGCTTGCTTCTCCGCTTTGGCCATATCGCGGTCAGCGCCACACACTTTTTGTTCATGAACGTAGACCCACTGGTTAGGATAATTTTCGGCCAGAGTTTGGTAGTGGGTATCAATCCAAATTCGATCTCGGGTCATGCGTTCTTTAGGCCAACTTGCCGTTCCTGCAATTATTTTTGGTTTTTTATGCTGTACCTGAGCCGATATTGCTTGCGATACAAACTCCTCCAGCGTTGTTTCAGCGGCCTCGGCCGCTTGACGCGCTTCCTGCATCAGTGGTTCGGGCAAATGGATGGTCAACTCGGTCGTCATAAATTTCTCCTTAACCCAACTTCTTTAGCAAATTATACCACGCCAGACTTATAGGACCAATGGGGCGCAGAATCGCAGCCGGTCAAGCACTCCCTCCGTCACCCCGAACTCGGTGTGGGGCCGGAGGCGGGGGTGGTGGCAGGCCAGGACGATAGACTCTCTGGGCAGGCCGGCCTCCAACAGACGCTCCACGAAATTATATAGGGGTTACGCAGTTGAGCGACAAACGCATCCTGAGTTATGTCTTTCGCCATAAGCCTATTTTAATCAGTGACGGGGTGGCCGTCAAAATTTGTAACTTCTTGGAGGTGTTCTGGTAGATGTTTATCAAAAATCCCATACATTGGCGGAAGGTGGCAACAAAAAAGGCGTGTGGTCAAGCCACACGCCTTATTATATGTCAGAGCGGCAACGATTGATTATTCAGTCGTGGTCTCGTCTGTAGTTTCCTCAGCCGGTGCATCCTCCTCAGCAGCCGTCTCCTCGTCGGTGGTGTCGTCAGCCGTCGCATCTTCGTCAGCCGTGGTATCCTCATCGGTGGTGTCGTCAGCAGCCGTCTCCTCGTCGGCGGGCGCTTCTTCAGTCGCCGCGTCGTCCGTCGTGGCGGCCTCGTCTTCAGCGGCGGGGGGCAACAAGACGGTGTCGATGGCGTGGATGAGGCCGTTGCTGGCCTGAACGTCGGTCAGGATTACGGTGGCCTCGCCGATCTGCACGGTCTCTCCATCGACGGTAATCGGCAGGCTGACCCCGGCCAGGGTTTCGGCGGCATCGAGGGTGACCACATCGGCAGCCGGGACCGTGCCGGAGATGACGTGGTTGAGCAGAACGTTGCTGAGGGCTGCGGTGTCGGCCAGCAGATCATCCAGCGCCCCCTCCGGCAGGGCGGCGAAGGCGGCATCGGTCGGGGCCAACACGGTGAAGGGACCCTCCCCTTTCAGCGTCTCCGTCAGCCCGGCTGTTTGCAGGGCCGTGACCAGCGTGGCGAAGCGCCCATCGGCAATGGCTGTATCGACGATGTCCAATTCAGCCGCCGGAATCTCAGCGGTGGTGGTGAGTTCTTCCTCGGTGTCTATCGTGGTCGGGGTCGTATCCAACTCCCGCAGCAGACAACTGCTGTCGGCGTAGCAGGTCAAGCCCTGGCCCTCGCCCGCTGTCAGGTCGAAGCTGCCGGGGGCCACGCCAAACCCACCACCGGGCTGGTGCGCGTTGTAGGTGTAGGAACCGGGGTCCACGATGAATTCGGCCATACTGCCGGGCGGCACATTGGCGGTGCCGATGGAGGGACCGTTGATGTCAACGACCAGATCAACGGCGCTCAGGTTCTCGAAGACCAGCTTGCTTTGACCTTCGGGGATGTCACCGGCGGCCAGCGTCTCTTCGGTCGTCGTGTCCGCTTCGGGCGTTGCTTCTGTCTCACCGGTCTCAGCCGTGGCCGGCGTCACCTCGGCATCGGGCGAGGCCGGGATGCACAAGGTTTGCCCGGCGAAGATCAAATCGGCGCTGTCGATGGGCCGGTAGCGGTCGTCGGTGGGAGCCACGGCGTTGGTGGCGTCGATGATGCCCTGGTAGGCGTTAATGCTGCCAAAGAAGCGATCGGCAATACTGCTCAGGGTATCATCAGCCTGGATGACGTAACTTTCGGTGCAGAGCGCGGCGGTGTCGGTCGTGGCCTCAGCCGTCTCGGTGGCGGTCACGGCCTCGGTCGTGGTCATCGCTTCGGTGGCGGTCATCGCTTCGGTGGTCGTCATGGCTTCGGTGCCGGTCACCGTTTCGGTGGCGGTGATGGTCGCGCCTTCTTCCATTGCGGCGCTGTCATCCGTGGGCGGCAGCAGGACGGCGTCGATGACGTGGATGACACCGTTGCTGGCCTCGACATCGGTCAGAACGACGTTGGCCTCGTTGACCATGACGCTTTCGCCATCAACGGTGATGTTGAGCGGCTGGCCGAGGAGGGAGTCCGCCGACTCCAGGGTGACGACATCGGCGGCCATCACCTGCCCCTCAACAACGTGATAAAGCAGGATGTCGGTCAAAGCCGGTACATCGGCCAGGAGGTCATCCAGCGTCCCTTCGGGCAACGCGGCAAAAGCGGCATCGGTTGGGGCAAACACGGTGAAGGGCCCCTCCCCTTGCAACGTGCTGACCAAACCGGCCGTTTCCAGCGCCGTCACCAATGTAGCAAACCGGCCATCAGCCTGGGCCACGGCAACGACATCGCCCGGCGTCTCATCCTGAGCCGGGGGAGCGGCCAGGGCCAGCGCCGCCGTCGAAGCCAATAGCCCGACAATCAATAAAATAGCAACTAACTTGACAAACTTTTTTGACATTTCATGTCTCCTTTATTCTACATCTCCTCATTTTGCTGTGTCGCCGTGGTAATCATTCCCAATGATAGCGACAATACCACCCCGAGACCCCAAGTTTTTGAGTTGGTCTGGGAGGGCTTCACCCTCTCTGAGCGTGACAACCTTCTCAATGTGGCCTTGTGGTCTCGACGCACAATACTCTACGATACATCAATTTGGGAATTCTTGAAAATTTGTAGACCTTTTTTGGACGTTACGGTGTGGAAACAAAAAACCTCCCCGTTGCGGGAGAGGTTTGGATATTCAGGCTGGAAAGGGTGAGGTCAATCGTCCCGGTCAAGTCTGATTTTTGGATAATGTATTCAAGCGATGGTACTCTTTGAGAATTTCCATAATTTGCTGGTTGGTTTGATGCTGCTGCCGCTCTCGTTCGCGCTGTTGGAAATGGGCCACACGATTGAAAATCTCTTTGTGGACGGCGGTCGGGTTGTAGACCTTGCGGAAGGTGAACGTATCTTCGGAACCGGCAGTTTCGATGATGACATTGCCCATATTGAGCAATTTATAGAAGAGGTTGGGGACTTCGGTGTAGATATTTTCGATCTTGTCGAAGCTACCATCCCGCCGAGTTTTGCGGAGGCGGAACGCGGCGCTGTCGATGTCGCTGATCTGGGTATCGGTCACCTGGTACAAATCTCGATACCAGTCGTCATACTCCCACAGATACCAGACCAGGCAGACCACAATCCCCAGGCCGATCAAAATTTGAAAAGGGGGCCAGACCACAATCAGGAAAAGATAAAAAAGGAGGATGAGGGCCGCCGTCGGTTTCAGGATGTTGGCAAACAGCACGAAGCGATGCTTGCGCCAGGTGATGGCGGTGCTGGTGTCGCCGACTTTTTCAACCTCTTTGACGCGGGGGATGAAGTAATCCACCATGCCGGAGTAGTGATGGGTGGTCGGCTCGTTGGTGTCCTTGTTCCATTCCGGTTCGGCCACGGGGATCACATTTTGGGGTAAGCTATCCTCGGCCCCGATCTGCTTGGCGATGCTCTTCTGCAAAACGCTCAAATCGGCCTCCTGGACGCGGGCCTTGGCATAGTCCCGCTGTTCGAGGATGGCCTCGCGCACCTCATCGGCCCGGCGGATATGGTCGATAGCGATTTTCCCCACGCCGGCTGTGGTGATAATCAAACTGTCGGAGTCGAAGATATAATCAAAAATATCGGATAAGGTGGTCACATCCTGCACCCGGGACAGGGGGGCATCGCGGCGCTGTTCGCCGTAGAAAAGGATACGCTCGATATGGATGACCCGTTTGGTGGTGACAATAAGGTCGTCGTTGCGCCAGTCGAAGTAGTGATAGGCAATGAGCAGCAGGGAGACGATGAAAAAGGGCAGGGTCGCAATCAGAGGCAGGGTCTCGAAGACGATGGAGACGAAACGGATGCCAAAGATTTCGGCAATCAGGAAAAAGAGGATAGGAGCAATGAGCAGCGTCAGCGGCAGCGGCAAGCGGGCCAGAAACGCGACCAGGTGGCGTTTGGAGGAGATGACCACCACCTCGTCCGGTTGGCGACCGGGAAAGTCGATGTCGGCTTGGCGCACCCGCTCAATCTCTAGCTGCTCCAACAGGCTCCGAAAGCCGGGATTTTTGTTGATCAGCCAGCGCCAGGCTTCCTCATCGAAGACGGCGACCTTGACCGGGGTGACGGTCTCGATGGTGGCCGTCCGTTTCCGGTTGTCGCTGAGCAAAGCCCGCGTCCCCATCACATCCCCTTCAGTCATATAGTTCAACAGGCGGGGCCGAGAGGGATTGCTGACATCCAAGGCCCGGAGTTGCCCATCCATCACGATGAAAAATTCACGCCCGATGTCATCTTGCCGGACCAGGTGGTAGCCGGCCAGATCATACTCTTGAATATCGGCCATCTCGGCAAAGGCGGCTACATCCTGGGGGGACTCAAACATATCCCGGAACTCTTTGATCGATTTGTCGTTCTGCAAAAATTCGAACAAATCTTTATTGACTTGGGGCGCTTGTCCATTTTGTTCGGCCATAGAGTTACCCTTTCGACTGGCGAAAAGACTTGACAGGTTTCCGAAATCGGGGGCATCAGCAAGCTATTACGGGACCAAAACTGCCTGATTATCACGATTATATCAAAACTTGTCAGGTCTGGCTCTAAATTGAGAACTGCTTTGAGAGATGCGCTATTATTCTACCACAAAATCTTAAAATTGGGTATAACTGAGTCTACATAAAATGAGAGAACCTTCCCGATTTTGGCCCCAAAATGGATTTTCGACCGCCGGGAAGATTGGAAGCTGTGGCAGGCCGGTCATATTATTAGCGCACGATCAGGGCGCAAGAGTTCCGAAGTCTCGTTACAGTATTAAATTGCGTAACCATTAGGGTCGGCAGTACAATAGAGCCGCAGCGCACCGTTGCCAAAAACCCTTACCAAAGGCGCTGGACAGAACCGGTAGTCCGGCAACGAGAATGGAAAATTTTTGCTACCGGCTATTTTCAGAAGGAGTCTACCATGTCCCAAAAAATAAAATCAGTCGCCGTGATTGGCGCAGGCACGATGGGAGCCGGGATTGCGGCCCTTGTCGCTAACACCGGACTGCCCGTGTTGCTGTTGGACATCGTCCCCACAGAATTGACCCCGGAGGAGGAAGCGGCAGGATTGAGCCTCGACGACGAGGCCGTCCGTAACCGCATCGTCGAGGCCGGTTTGAAGCGGGCCAAACAGGCCCGTCCCCCGGCCTTTGCCGATGCTGAGGCCGAAAAATTGGTCAGCCTGGGCAACATCGAGAATGATCTGGACAAAATTGCCGAGGTCGATTGGGTCGTCGAGGCTATCATCGAGAAGTTGGAGCCGAAACAGGCGTTGATGGTCCGCATCGACGCCCTGCGCCACCCCGACAGCATCATCACCACCAACACCTCCGGGCTGCCCATCGCCTCCATCGCCGAGGGGCGCAGCGACTCGTTCAAGCGCCACTTTTTGGGCAGCCACTTCTTCAACCCGCCCCGCTATTTGAAGCTGTTGGAAATCATCCCCACCGCCGACACCGACCCGACTGTGGTGGACACGCTGGCCACCTTCGGCCAGGAGCGGCTAGACAAGGGCGTGGTCTTCTGCAAAGATACGCCCAACTTCATCGGCAACCGCCTCTTTTCCATCAACAACAGCTTCGCCGCCAACTACGCTCTGGAGCATGGCTACAGTATCGCCGAAGCGGATGCGTTGACCGGGCCGCTGTTGGCCCGCCCCCGCACGGGCACGTTCCGCCTGCAAGACCTGGTTGGGATCGACGTGACCATCTATGTGGCCCACAACCTGTATGATCTCATCCCCCACGATCCCTACCGCGAGGTTCTCCATTCACCCAAACTGGATGGCCTGGTCGAAGCGATGATGAGCCGCCAATGGCTCGGCAATAAAACCGGGCAGGGTTTCTATAAAAAAGGGGAGGATGCTGAGGGGAATCGCGTCTTTATGACTCTCAACCCCCAAACGATGACCTACGACGTTCCGGCCCAGCCCCATTTCGAGGCGGTCGAGGCCGTCGGCGCTATCGACGAGGTGGGGGCACGGGTGCGGGCGCTGCTGGCCGACGAATGGCAGGGGGATCGGGCGGCACAATTTGTGCGGGATTTGCTGACCCACGAACTATCCTACGTGGCCTCCGTCGCCCCGGAGATTGCCCACAATCTCAAGAGCATCGACGACGCCATCCGGTGGGGCTTCGCCCACGAGGTGGGGCCGTTCCAACTGTGGGACCGGCTGGGCGTGGCCGAGATGGTGGCG
>CAZWZZ010000182.1:0-9459 GCA_964638395.1 uncultured Caldilineaceae bacterium | reverse complement strand
AATTGTTCGTAGGGCGAGCATCCCTATGCCGCCCGCTGCCGCATTGGGATGCGCCCGCTACCTAAAATTTGGATCTACTGATTCCCGGTAACAGCGTTTCACTTCCTGACCGATAATTTTGATCGCCTCATTGACCACCGCCGCGTCCTGGGCATAGCTGACCCGCAAGCACTCATATTTGTGGGACCACGGCTCCTCCAGACCGGGGAAGAAATATTCGCCGGGTACGACGATGACGCCCCGTGCTTTGAGCCGCTCATACAACTGCTGGCTGGTAATCGGCAGCCCCTTGAGCCACAGCCACAGGAAAAAAGCGCCCTCCGGTTTATGGATGGCGTAATCGGTTCCCTCTAGCGCCCGCTGAAATTGGGCGACTGCCTGCTGCGCTTTTTGCTCGTAGTAGGGTTTGATGACCTCCTGGCTGAGAGTGATGATGTCGCCGCTCCGCACCAGGTCGAGGGCCAGCCTGGCTCCGAAACCGCCGGGGGCCAGGCTGCTGATGGCGTTGATGTCGGCCAGCCCCCGGGCAATCTTTTCATTGGCGATGATGATGCCGGTTCGCACGCCGGGCAGCCCCAGCTTCGACAGGCTCATACACAGAATGATCTGCTCATTCCAGACCGGCAGCGCCTCGGTGAAGATGATGTTTGGGAAAGGCGTGCCGTAGGCATTGTCGATGATAAAAGGGATGTCCTGCTGTTGGGCCAGGGCCGACAGTTTTTCGACCTCCTCGTTGGTCAGCACGTTGCCGGTCGGGTTGGTGGGCCGGGAGACGCAGATCGCCCCGATGTCCTCGGTGATCTCGATAGCGTTGAAATCGACGTGGTACTTGAAGGTGTGGTCATCAAAATATTCGAACTCCGGGCGGCTGGCCGTAAATAGATTCTCGACCATCCCCGCGTCGGTGTAGCCGATATATTCCGGGGCCAGGGGCAACAGAATTTTTTTGTGGGAGCCGTCGGCATAGGGGCCGGCAAACATATTGAATAGAAAGAAAAAGGCGATCTGGCTACCCTGCGTCAGGACGATATTCTCCGGGCCAAGCGGCCAGCCATACGCCCGCCGGAACATGGCCGCCAACGCCTCGATGAAATCTTTGTCCCCCTGCGGCGGGCCGTAGACGCTCAACAGCCGCTCGAACTGAGTCTCCTGCGCCAGAATGGTCTCCATCCGCTGCCGGAAATATGCCTGCACCTGTGGAATCTGGCTGGGGTTGCCCCCGCCCAGCATCATCACCTTTTCCCCCGCCGAGAGCGCCTCCCCCAGATCATCCATCAACTGGACGACGCCGGCTCGTCCGGTAAATTTTTGACCAAATTTTGATAGCTCCATTTTGACCTCTGGCGTATCAGATGCGCCGACCATTCTTGGCAATGGCTACTACGTTCTCTTATTCCCTTATTCTTATGAACGGTCACCATTTAACAGCGCATACTCCATACTGTCGATGAGCGCCCGCCAACTGGCCTCGATGATGTTGGTGTGCGCCCCGACGGTCGTCCAACTGTGGCCGCTGCCCTGCTCGTGAAAGTCGATCATGACCCGCGTTTTGGCCGCCGTGCCGGAGCCGGTATCCAGAATCCGCACTTTATAATCCCGCAGATGAATATTATCGAGCTGCGGGAAATCTTCGTGGAGCGCCTTTCGCAGCGCCCCGTTCAAGGCGTTGACCGGCCCGTTCCCTTCGGCGACGGTGTGGCGGATCTCGTCACCGACCTTGACCTTGACCGTGGCCTCGGTGAACAAACCCCGGCCCTGCCGATTTTCGGTAACGACCATAAAGTCGATGATGGTGAAGGGAGATTGGTAATCTTTTCTGGCCCGGCGGAGCATCATATCGACCGAGGCCCCGGCCCCCTCAAAGGAATACCCCTGATTTTCCAGATGTTTGATCTGTTCCAGAACCTTTTTGGCATCATCCCGGCTGGCATCCAACCCCAGCTCCTCCGCCTTGTCCAAAATGTTGCTCCGGCCCGACAGCTCAGAGACCAGTGTTCGTTTTCGGTTACCGATCAGGATCGGGTTCATATGTTGGTAGCTCTCTTCGATCTTCCGAATGGCGGCCACGTGGATGCCCCCTTTGTGGGCAAAGGCGCTGTGCCCGACAAAAGGTTGGTGAATATCCGGAACCTGGTTGGCCAATTCATCCACATAGCGGGAGAGGGCCGTTAATTGGCTCAGTTGTTCGGGAGTGACGCATTGATAGCCCATCTTCAATTGTAAGTCGGGAATGATGCTGACCAGATTGGCATTGCCGACCCGCTCGCCGTAGCCGTTGACCGTGCCCTGGACGTGGGCCGCACCGCCCCGAATCCCGGCCAGGCTATTGGCCACGCCCAACTCACAATCGTTGTGGGCATGAATCCCGATTTGCTGCTCCGGGAAGGTCTCGGCTACCCGCTTGCTGATCTCCTCCACCTCCCACGGTGTCGTGCCGCCGTTGGTATCACACAGCACCAGGCAATCGGCTCCGCCGCTCGCCGCCGCCTTAAGGGTCAGGAGGGCGTAATCGGGGTTGGCTTTGTAGCCATCAAAAAAATGTTCGGCGTCGTAGATGACCTCTTTATCCCGCGCCTTGAAATATGCCACGCTCTCGGCGATCATTTCCAAATTTTCCTCATCATCCGTTTCCAAAACATGATGCACGTGCAGGTCCCAACTTTTGCCGACCAGGGTCACGACCGGCGTGTTCGCCTCGACCAGAGCTTGGATGTTGGCATCTTCCTCACAGGTCCTGCCTTTGTAGCGGGTGCTGCCAAAGGCCGCAATCTTGGCGTGCTTGAGCTTGAGTTCGCTCTGTCGCTCGAAAAATTCCGCATCCTTGGGGTTGGAGCCGGGCCAGCCCCCCTCGATGTAATGAATGCCAAACTCATCCAATTTCTGGGCGATTTTCAATTTATCCGTGCAAGAGAGAGAGATACCCTCACCCTGCGTGCCATCTCGGAGCGTGGTGTCGTACAGCAATATTTGCGTCATCGTTCCTGACCTATTGATTGTAAAAATTATGTGATTGATTTTTGATAATGAAGGTGCAATTTTATAACAGTCAGCCAACAAGAGCAAGTGAGGTGTAGAAAAACAAAACCTTCACTTTCTAAGAGCGGGGGGTTGGGGCGATGACGGCGTAAACCATAAAACGGGAACTGTAAAATTTACGTTTTACGGTTCCCGTTTTACGGTTTAGAATAGTTGAGGCTTTCGGTCAGGAAATTAGGCCACTAACCCCGATGAGGCCCCGCCACTGAGGGGCTGAATCTCTAAATTGCGGCAGAGATACAACTCCGAGCCGCCCGGCGGCATTTTTTCCAGAGCTTCATACTCATCCCTGGCCTCGACCACCGTATCGACCTCGACGAACTCGATGATATGGTGGGGATGTTCTCCGCTAATTCCTGACGACATTTGACCTGTAATCCGATACTTTTTCATCGACGACCCTCCGCTTATGGTGTAGTGAATTGAGTATACCGGTAGACAGCCCTTCTGGGAAGGGCAAAAAGCACGGATTTTTAACGTAGCTTAAATCCGTAGAAACTACGGAGTAGATTGTCTGGGATGGACAATCTACCGTTGCTGGCGATGCTCATTCTGGAGGTTGAATTCTGTGAGGAGGTCGTCGAAGGTTCTAAAAAATTCGCTGACAATCACTTTGGAGCCTTTGTAGCCGTGCTGGGAAATGGTGTCCAGCATGACTTTGACCGCAAACTCCATTGAGATTCCTTCAATTTGCTCGGCATCGAGCTTTTGACCGGCTTTCATTATCCACACTCCATTGTTGGATAGTTCAGGAGATTGGGAGATGAGAGCATTGGAGATTGCACTTTAATCGCCAATCGCCTTATCTCTAATCTCCTGATTGAATTGAGACAAAAAAAGCGAGGCGGATTGTTCCGCCTCGCTTGCGATGACCGTTTAGGCCACAGTAATATCTTTGGAGAGGTAAACGTCCTGAATATGGTTGAGCAGCTTGACGCCTTCGCTCATCGGGCGCTGGAAGGCTTTCCGCCCGGAGATGAGGCCCATACCGCCGCCCCGCTTGTTGACCACCGCCGTGTAGACCGCATCGGCGAAGTCATTGGCCCCGGAAGCGCCCCCGGAGTTAATCAGGCCGATGCGCCCCATGTAATCGTTGGCCACTTGCCAGCGGACCAAATCAATCGGGTGATCGGTGACTAACTCTTCATACATCTTCGGATTGGTTTTGCCGAAGCCGATGGCTTTGAAGCCGCCGTTTTTGGTCGGCAACTTCTGCTTGACGATGTCGGCCTGAATAGTCACGCCCAGATGGTTGGCTTGAGCGGTGGTGTCGGCAGCATCGTGATAATCGACGCCATCCTTCTTGAAGGCGGAGTTCCGCAGGTAGCACCACAGCACCGTGGCCATCCCCAACTCGTGGGCGTAGGCGAAGGCTTCGCTAACTTCGACAATCTGGCGGCTCGATTCGGGCGAGCCGAAGTAGATCGTCGCGCCGACGGCTGTCGCGCCCATATCCCAGGCCTGTTTCATATTGCCAAACATCACCTGGTCATATTTTTCCGGATAGGTCATCAGTTCATTATGGTTGAACTTGACTAGGAATGGAATTTTGTGGGCATATTTGCGGGCTACGGTTCCCAACACGCCGAAAGTCGAGGCTACGGCGTTGCAGCCCCCCTCGATGGCCAACTTGACGATGTTTTCAGGATCGAAATATTCCGGGTTGGGCGCAAAGGAGGCCCCGCCGGTATGCTCAATGCCCTGATCCACGGGTAGAATGGACATATAGCCGGTGCCGCCCAGTCGTCCGTGATCGTACATACTTTGAAGGCTTTTCAACACCTGCGGATTGCGGTCAGACTGTATCCAAATTCGATCCACGAAGTCAGGGCCGGGGAGGTGCAGCGTTTCCTTCGGAATCCCTTTGACTTCATAACTCAACAGTTCGTCCGCTTTATCCCCCAACAGTTCCATGATTTGAGCTGACATAGCACTTATCCTTTCGTTATCAACATTGAACGGTTAATAAATTGCCCAGCCACGCAGCGCAGTGTCTTGTGGGTTAGGCAGCCAACGTATTGACTCGATCTGAGTGGCTTGTCTCATAAGCCTCAATTGCTGAATTGTGGCTTTGTAGATACCCCAGTTGATCGACGCCATTTAGAATACAGGTTTTGCTAAAATTGTCAATTGGGAAGGTCACAGTTCGGCCATCCGGCAGCGAAACCGTCTGATTTTCCAGATCAATGGTGATCTCTGTCTCCGGTGCCTCCTCGATCAAACTGAGGAGTTGCCAATGGGTCTCTTTATCGACGATGACCGGCAGTAGGCCCAATTTGAGGGAATTGTTGCGGAAAATATCGGCAAAGCTGGTCGAAATGACGGCCCGGAAACCGTAGCCCATAATGGCCCACGGCGCGTGTTCCCGGCTCGACCCGCAGCCGAAGTTATCGCCGGCTACTAAAATCTCCGCCTGTTTACCTTGTTCGGTGTTAAGGATAAAATCCTCTTTGGGGCTGCCGTCGGCATTGTAACGCCAATCGAAAAAGAGGTTATCCCCCAACCCATTTTTATCGGTCACTTTCAAAAAACGGGCCGGAATGATCTGGTCGGTATCGACATTTTCCGTCGGAATGGCGACCATCGTTGCTTTTAATTGGGTGAATTTTTCCATTTAGACCCTCCTGTAGCATAGTAATGGCTTTTTCAAAAAGAAGCAAATGGCAGTTTTCGCAAGTATCAAGAGGACGCCGCATTCTGAGTAAACCGAGGAACAGGGTTGTATCGAAGGGGGTGGGTGCGGTCTACTGAATGTCGTTCGGACTTACACAGTTGGGGGTTTACCCGTCGGGTTGAGCAACGTTACCCCGTAAAACGAAAAACGTGAAACGCAAGCGGTTATTTTGTAAAAATCATTATGTTTTGCGCTTTACGTTGTACGAAGTTGTCAACCAAATTTTTTGGGGATATGAACCATCCCCTGAATCCTCATCTTTTAGACCGGTCGGGGCCGCAGCACGCGCCGTTGTTGGGACAGAAAGTTGAAAGCGCGGTAGATGTCATCGACGCTAATCAGCCCCCGAAAGATCGAGCCGTCATACACCGCCGCCACCCGGTTCGAGCTGCTTTCCAATTTGGCCTGGACCTCATCCAGCGTGGCGCTGAACGGGACCACCGGGATCGCGTGGGCGTGGTCCATCACCTCGGTGATGTCCAGGTAGCGGTTGCCGTTGGCCAGGGCACGGGCTACCCGTTGGCCGGTAGTCACGCCCAGCAACTCCCCGCTGATGGGATCGAGAACGGCGTAATTGGTCTGGTTTCCACCCATCACCATCGGCGCGATTTGGTCGATGGTGGCGTGGGGAGACAGGGCGACCCGGTGGCTATTCACGATTTGCCCGGCCTGGATGCGCCGGAGCAGACCCCGAGCGGCCACGGCTTGGCCCTCCTGCCCGCCGACAATAAAGATGAAGAAGGCGATCAGGGCCAGGAAGATTTGACCGCTGATGATCGCATAAATACCCAGCGCCAGGGCCATGAGCCGCCCGATCCGCACCGCGATTTTGGTCGCTTTCTGGTAGTCGGTGAAAAAGCCCAGTATGGCTCGCAGCACCCGCCCCCCATCCAGCGGAAAGGCCGGGATCATATTGAAGACGGCCAGGGAGATATTGGCCAGGAGCAGAAAGCTCAACAGGCCGGCCAGCCCGGCCTGGGTGAAGGCCATGAAGCTCCCGTTCCAGACGCCCAACCCAATGACGACCGGCAAAAGGATGGCCGCCAACACAACATTGACCAGCGGCCCGGCGAGCGCCACCACCAACTCTTGCAGCGGCTTTTCCGGCATCCGTTCCAGACGGGCCACCCCGCCAATCGGCAGCAGGATGATGTCTTTGACCGGGATGCCGTAAGCCATCGCCGCCAGGCTATGCCCCAATTCGTGGAGAAGCACCAGCGAAAAGAGGGCCAGCGTAACCAACACCCCGTACAGCGGCCCGGCGCTCCCCCCGTAGAACAGAGCGCCCCACACGACGATCAATATAAAGCTAAAATGCATTTTTATGTCAATGCCGAAAATCCGGCCCAATTTCAATGACCAACCCATTGTTTATGCCTCCACAATTGTTGTTTGTATAAGCGTATCTTCTTCTATAATACGCATCGTCACGCTGTTTTGTTACGATGGTTGTAGAAATCTATGGCTTTGTAACCCAGAATAGGGTATTTCTATTAGAAATATGATAGAGGGAGGTTAAAGAGAAATGAGAAAGAGTTTTACTCATTTAATCTTGTCTCTGTGTGGTTTATCCAACCTAACATTACATCCAATGCCAATCCCAGGTTCCCTATTTGGCAATGCTGGTCCGCGTACTCTTCTTTTGTGAATATCCGAGTGGTCACTGATTTCGCCTGGGTCAATGCTTTTTGTTGTTTGTAGAGGAGTTTCGGTGGCTGAAACGCATCATGCTCCCCACCCAATAGCAACACATCTTGTTTCACTAACTCTGAATGTAAATGCGCTTTATTCATCGCCAACAACCATTCCACAGCCTCTATGGGTTCCTCTTTACCCGTCAAAAAAAGCGCCTGGTTGATGGTGTGTTTCAATAACCCATTGGTCATTTTGAGCCGAACCAGACCGTTCATCAGGTTTCGCCATTTCATCAATTGGTCAACCAATCCCCGGTTAAAAGAACCGGCCATTTCCATCCAATCGTAAACGGGAGGAAAAGCGACAACTCGTTTGACCCTTTTTTCAAATGCAGCCGCCCGCAAACACCAATATCCTCCCATTGACACGCCGATCAATGTCACATCCGTCACATCGAAATAATCCAGGATGGCCCCGGTCGGTTTCTCCCAATCGTGGTCAAATGTAAGCCCATATTTTCTGAGAGCGGCCCCCTGACCCGGCCCCTCAAAAGCGATAACCTCATAGCCCCCTTCCGCAAAATATGCCCACATACAGTAAAATTCCTCAATGAAGGAATCGAACCCGCCACAGGCCAATATCGTCCCTTTTTTCCGGCCATTTGTGGGTGTCAGACGCAGCGCCGGGATATAGCTGCCGGTATAGGATATTTTAAATGTTTCAATACCATCTGCCCCGAACGCCTCATAAAAGAGGGCACGAAACTTATCGTACAAAAGCAACTTGGCTTCATCGTCCGGCTCAACCAAAAATTCTGCGGCTCGATAATAAAATGCCCCATTTTTAAGCCGGTTTTGGGCGCTTGCTTCCTCTGCTAACTGAGTGAATCCTTTGACATAATCCCCGAAAGTTTTTGTATTTGCGCCAACTTTTTCAATCTCTTCTTTGCGCGTAAATCCGAGGGAATACCATCGATTCAATTGGTAGTTGATGAAGGCGTTCTTGTGGAATTTAAAGTATCCTATCGGTAGTTTCATCGGGTCTGCTTTATCTCTCATCACATTCCACAGTTGGTAGGTCGGGGTTAGTCGCCAGCTTGGTCATTGTTTCGGTCTGAAGATTCAGTGGCAGGCTCGGTGGTTCGCCAGAAAGATCGGAGGGCTTGCCCATAAGCGCCACCCTCAAGCTCACGCAGGGCGTGTAAGATGACAGGCGTCTTAGACCGACTGCCAAGTTTGCTGGAGAACGTCATACGACCCACGGGCTGTTCGGCCTTGCGGGCCGCGTGGTCGATTGTTTGCTCGTTTTCGCCGAAGAGAACCAGGTCGGCGTTTTCATCGGCCCCGTCAACATATTTGCCGAAGCCATGCTTTTCTTTTAGGTAGGTGGTCCACTCGTCCAGATTCGGCGAGCCACGCGCTTTGACATCTTTATAGAGAATCTCCTGTGTGTCGATACCCAGCGCCCAGGCGAAGCAGTTGTAGCTTCCCTCCGGCTCTCTCACAATCATGAACTTGGTTAAATTTGGGAAGTAGTCCCCCCACTCCCGCACTTCAGTACGGTTTGGTTCTCTGGGCAGGGTTGCCTCCGGGGAGTGACCAGCCTCTGTCGCCGGCGCTGGTTCCTCTTGTCGTTGCACCGGTTGGGAAATCTGACTATTCTGTTGCATTTTCTGTATGACACGTTGGACATATTGATTCCCCACCACCTGCCCCATTTGCCTGGCCATCATTTGACGCTGCACCATTTGCAAGCGGCTATCCCCCAGTCGGGTGGCGTGGCTCCGGGCAGAAGCCTGACCTGACATCGACAAACGACCAGGAAGTTTATCTAACCTGGCTTGATCGTTACCTTGTCCGCGCTCAATGGGCGGGTTGTTTTTTGACTGGGATCGTTCGCCCGGCTGGGCTGTTTGGGTTCGTTTCTGTTCAGATGTTATGTTGGCCTCCTTCCAGCCATTGCTTCGGTCAGGGTTGGGGTTACTTCGGCTCCCTCACAGTCAACCTTCCGGCTGAACCCAACCATCCCATAATCCTTGAAAACAGGATTACGCTAACCCTCAATGTCATTAAGTTAAGCGATGATAGCATCCCGAGTAGCGCGGAACGGCGTGG
>CAZWZZ010000181.1:2710-9551 GCA_964638395.1 uncultured Caldilineaceae bacterium | reverse complement strand
AGGTGGTCCGGTTGGCGACAAAGGTTTTGAGGGCCTGGATCATCGTCTGCATCGTCGGATACCGCTCCGCCGGTTTTTTGCGGAGGGCGGTCAGGATGATCTTCTGCAACTCCAGGGGACAGCGCGGGTTCAGATCGCGGGGAATGGGCGGCGGTTCGGAGACGTGGGCCAGCATCAGAGAGTTGATGTTTTTATAATCGAAGGGCAGCCGCCCGGTGACCATCTCGAACAGCATAACCCCCAGGGCGTACATATCGGCCCGGGCGTCGAGGGTCGCGCCGTTGACTTGCTCCGGCGAAATGTAGGAGGGCGTGCCGATGGTCACGTCACTCTGGGTCAGCGATTGGTCGGTCGTCTGCACCTTGACCAGCCCAAAATCGGCCAGCAGCGGCCAATCCTCTCTGGGCATCAAAATATTGGTCGGCTTGACATCTCGGTGGATCAAACCCCGCTGATGGGCATAATCGAGGGCCTCGGCGATAGGAATCGCCAATTTGGCCGCCTGGATTCCATCCAACGGTCGATCCGTCAACAACTGGGCCAATGTGCCCTGCTCGATCAACTGCATGACGATATAAGCCTGGCCGTCCTGCACACCATACTCGTAGACAGGCAAAATGTTGGGATGGTGCAGTTGGGCTACCGTTTTGGCCTCCCGCTCGAAACGGGCCAATAGGCTCGTATCTTCGCTGTGCAAGACCTTGACGGCCACCCATCGTTCCAGGCTGGGCTGGTAGGCCCTGTAGACCGCAGCCAGCCCCCCTTCGCCAATAAGGTCGCCCAGTTGATAAGGGCCTAACGTTGTCTCTGTTAAATTTAGTGTCATAGTGGTGTGCCGGTTGTCCTGGTTCAGAGTTTGGTTGGTGAGAATCTTTGAAAATTTAAGAAGTCGTCGCCATTATAGCATACCCTCCCGTTGAGTCCAAAGCTAACCGGGCCTGTGTTTTGCTATTTCAAGATCAGCGGCAAATAAATAGTCTCCGGGGCGGCCGGTTCAAAATTGGAGCGTTCGTTGTAGAAAATGCAGCGTCGCGTATGGCTGGGCAGGACCGGAATGATTGCGCCCGGCCCGGGCGGATCATCGAACCACTGCACATTCAGAAATTGCCCATCACATTGTACCCAGAGCAGTTCCCAATGGGCCGGTAGTTGATTTTCGACGATGCGGTACGCGGCCGGGGCTAAATTTTCGATGGTGATGGCCTGGCCCGCTTTGAGCGTGAAATCGGCCACATCGCCGCTGAAACCAAAGGTCTCGCTGTCATTGGCGACCGCCACCGCCTTGACGATGCTCAAGGCCCCGCGCATTGGCGTCGGCGTCGGCGTCGCCGTGGGAGATGGGGTGGCCGTCGGGGTAGCGGTGTCCGTTGCGGTCGGCGTATTCGTCGGCGTGGGCGCTTGCCAGGTAATCGTCGCCGTATCGAAAATTTCGTCACCATCCTGCATCTGATTCCCGTTGGTGTCGATCCAGGCCGTGATCGTGTCCTGACCGGCGTTGCCACCCGTATAGCTGAACGTACCTTGACCGGCGGCATTGGTTGTGCGCTGCCCGGTGGCCGTATTCGCCCCGGTGGCCTTGAAACGGATCGTCTGATTGGCAAAAGGATCCCCCTGATCGTCGAGAACCGTCGCCGTGACGGTGTGGGCGCTGTCAACCGGGCGCGTGGCCGTCTCCGGCGTCAAGTCGAGGGCCAATTGTTGTGCCCCCGACCGGCATTGGGCGGGGCTACCCCATTGAAAATTGTCCAGAAAGACGGCCGAGTCCAACTGAGAGTCGCCCACGTCGGTGATCGACAGGATGAGAACGACATTGCCGGTGGGCTGCGCCTCCGGCAAACAGCCGGTCGCTCGCAGCAGGCCGGATGTGCCATCGTAAGTGGTTCCGGTATCGGGGTTGGGGTTGGCGGAGTCGAACCCGAAGCCGGCGTTGACAGAGATCGACTCGCCATTTGGATCAAAGGCAATATTGGCGGGGGCGGTGATCCTGGTTCCATTGACAACCAGGCCGGAGTCAAAAGGTTGGGCGGCCAATTCCGCCACAAAGACATCATTGAACAGAGAATTGATCCAATCGGGAAACTCCTCCGAATAGAAAGCAAAATCGAAGCTGAGGCTGGTTTTGCCGGCGGGGGGCTGCAAGACCAGCGCCAATTGAACCAAATCGTGTCCATCCGTATTGTTTTTGCCCGCCAATCTCTCGCTGATGTCATCAACCGTCGAGCCTGTGCCGACCACTTCATTATTATTCGTATCCGGGGCATCGGCGCTATCTGCCCGGCCGGTGGAGAGAATGGCGTAAGAACCGCCCTGCCGGGGAAAGAAACTGAGCGGGGCATCGGCCTCCCCCACACCGTCGCTGTCGCTGGTTCCCAGGCTGGCGCTGACCAGGTCGGCAGCGGGAATATCCATCGCTGCGGCCAACTGCGTGGCGTTGACGCTGGTAATCGCCAGGTCAGAACGGAGGAGCGGCGCAGCCTGTAAGCCATCTCCGGGTGGTGGGTGGGCCAAATCACTCACCAGAAGCAACAGTACAAAAATCGTGACGAGGATAAGTTGTCTTTTCATCAGATCATTACCTTTCTGAAACTGGGGGGGGGTCGAATCGGGCAAAAACGTTACGTTTAGGAGTTACGCGGTTCGCAGCCCGAGTAGCCTTGAAAAGGCGTATCGAGGGGTGCAGCCGCTCCAAACGACACCCTTCGATACGGCTACCGCCTACTCAGGATGCGTTTGTCGCTCAACGGCGTAATTCCCAAAACGTTACGTTTTTCGTTTGACGCTTTACGGATTCCGGATGATTATTTTCTTGGCGTTACCTTAATACTATACCACAATTTCGTTGGAATTGGGTGTATTGGAAACGGTTACACAAAAAATACACGGGGTCAGATGACCCCGTGCATTTTTACTTACTACTTATCTTAACAAGTAGCTTGAACGTTACTTACTTCGCCACGAAGGGCAGGTAAATCTTGTGCTGACCGTCGTTGCCATCAACCTCCTCTTCGAGGTTGGAGCGTTCATTGTGGAAGGTACAGGTCACACTTTCGCCTTCTTGCACAGTGACCGTTCCGGTCGGGTCGAAGTTATCGAACGCTTCATCGTTCAAAGCATTGCCGTCACAGCTAAAGCTGACCAGCTCCCAATGCTCATCCGGGAAACTGTCCATCTTTTCGCTGATGGTGTATTCACCCGGAGCCACGTTGAAGGTCTGGGTGGCAACATCCGTGTTGGTGGTCAAGCTGAACCCATTCGGGGCAAACGGAGCCTCGAACTCAAACTTGTGTTCAAGATCGGTCGGCACTACCTTGACGATGGTCAACGTCGTCTCGATTTCATAGTTACCAAAGATGACCTCGACCACTTCGCCGTAGGCTAACGCCTGGCCGGAGACGACCTGGCAGATTTGCCCGTCGATGATCTCGCCGGCAGCGTTGCCCGGCTCGCTGTTGGTCCAGCCTTCGACCGCCTCTTCACAGACCAGGTGATCGACGCCCGCTTCCAGGCTGGTGTAGTTGGCCACGCCATCCCCGTTGGTGCGGACTTCACGCGGTTGGATTTGGCTCCAGCCGCCGTTGCCGTCGTCGATGTAGAGGAACATCTGCCACTCTTCGATCCCGGCTTCGCCGTCGTCTCGTTGACCGTTGCTGTTCCCATCTTCATACTTGGTGATCTCGATCTGCGGCTGCCGCTTGTTCTCGAAGGTACAGGTTACATCATCACCACCGGCCAGGGTTATGGCCAGGTCGCTGTTACCTTCGGTCTCGTAGGTTGCGCCGTTGTCACAGGTGACGACCAGATCCCAGTTGTCGGGCCGGTTCGTTTCGTCAACCGTGTAGTCGCCCGGTTCCAGGTAGAAGCTGGCTCGATCCGCGTGGGCCTCATCGCCGGAGTCGTTGTCCAGCGTGAAGCTGCCGATGTCGCCGCTGCCTTCAAAGGTCCAATCCAGCCACTCAGCCGCCGGTGTCGCTTCTTTGACGACCGTCAGCTTGGCCAGTTCGTAGTTGCCGAAGACTACCTCGGTGATGGAGGCATCGCTGACTGCCACTTCCTGACAGATCTGACCGTTGTACTCGAAGCTATCGCTCGGCTCGCTGTTGATCCACCCTTCACGGGCTTCCTCACAGACGAGGTAGCTGCCCATTTCCAGGCTGGTGTAGTTGGCGACGCCGTTGCTGTCGGTGCGCACTTCACGCGGTTGGATTTGCGTCCAGCCGCTGTCGCTGCTTTCATCCTGTTCATACAGGAACATCTGCCAACCGTCAAGCCCGGCTTCGTCATCATCCCGTTCGCCGTTTCGATCCACATCGTCATACTTGGTGATCTCGATCTGGCCGCGACGGACGTTCTCGAAGACACAGGTGATGCTTTCAGCCGATTCAGCCATCGTGATCGTGGCGCTGCCGTTCTCCAGGACGGTCTCGACCTTGTCGGCGTCGGGGCCACAATCGACATTGGCCAGATACCAGTTGCCGCGTTCGGCCAGGCTGGTTTCGGTGATGGTGTACTCACCGGCGACCACATCTTCAAAGAGCTGGGTCTTGGCCTCGTTGCTGCCGGTGTTCAGGCTGAACGTGCCCAGGTCGCCGCCATCGAACTCCCAATCCAGCCAGTCGGCGGTCGGGTTGGAGTCCTTGATGATGGTCAACGTGCCCAGTTGGTAGTTGCCGAAGCTGACCGGCAAGTTATCGCCATACTGAACCGTGACTTCTTGGCAGATCAAGCCGTCGAAGTCGATGATCGAACTCGGCTCGGTCGTACCCCAGTCGGCCTGCGGCGCTTCACACACGCGGTAGGTCGCGCCCGGTTCGAGGCTGGTGAAGTTGACCACGCCGTTGGCCGGGGTCGTCTTCGTGCTTTGCTGCTGCGTCCAGACGCCATCCACTTCCAGATAGATGGAGATGTCCCAGCCTTCAAGTTTCGGTTCGCCTTCATCCTGGTCGCCGTCGGTGTTCAGGTCTTCATACTTGGTGACCTTGATTTGCGGGCGGCGCTCGTTGGTGAAGGTACAGGTGATATGCTCGGCTGCATCATCCAGGGTGACCGTCAACAGGCCATCCACGACGCTGAAATCGTCCGCATCATCACAAGAGATGCTGGTCAGATCCCAGTTGCCGGGGTTCTGCTCGCTGAAGGTGTGGCCTTCATCCAGAGCGATATTTTCAAAAGTGGTGCTATTGTCTTCAGCGTTCGGGCTGCCATACAGGACGAAGGGATCATCTTGCAGGCTGGTGTCGAAGTTGAACGCTTTCGGGCTGTTCTCGCGGCTGGGGTTGGCTTCTTTGACGATGGTGATTTTACCCAACTCGTAGTTGCCGAAGCTAACCGCGTTGTCGCTGCTATCGCCGCCGCCGCCGCCTTCACCGCTAACGGTGACGGTCTGGCAAACGTCGGTGCTGACTTGCCATCCGGCTTGTTCCAGTTCACACACGTCATACGTACCGGCCGGCAGGTCTTCCAGAGTGACGGTTCCATCTTCACCGGTGGTTACGGTATCGATGACGTTGCCATCCTGCTTGACTTCAAACTCCCAGCCTTCGAGAGTCGCTTCGCCCTCATCCTGGACGCCATCCCGATCATCATCGTAGAACTTGGTCACGCTCAGGTCGTAGGCGCATTGCTGGTAGCCGCTGGCTTTGCGGCTCTTGGCTTGCTCGACGCCGTTGACGAAGAGAACCATGACGTTGTTGCTGTTCCAGCGGTCGGAGAAGAAGAAACTGTCGCCGGGAGGGGCGGTGCCGGAGCCGCTCGGAGCGCCTGCGCCGCCATCCACGATTTCCCAACTGTATTCAATCGGGCCATCGGTGTGGTTGCGGACGCGCCAGCGCAGCACCTCAGAAGGATCGTCGGAACACATCGAGGTCAACTGGAGCGGCGTGTAGACGTTGTTGAGGGTCTGGTCAACTTGCGTATCCTTGACCACCTCGACTACTGTGGGCTGTGGCTCATTCCAGGCATTACCCAGTTCGGTTTCGGCCACGGTGTACTGGCCGGGGACCAAGTCGGTCCAGGTGTAGCCGTTGACTTCGCTAATCGTCTGGCAGTCGCCATCCGGGTAAGACGGCCCGCTGACACAAACCTCGAACTCAGCCTCGAAGCTGTCGTTGCCTTTCCAGTCGATTTGCTTCTCGACCAGCAGATCACCTTCACAGCGAACGAAGGGACCGGGGTTTTCGGCCCGCTCGGTGCCGATGTTGATGTAGGTGTTATCGCAGGCATCCAGCTTGAAATCGTCGGAGAAGTTCTCCACACCGATCGGGCTGGTGTCGAAGGTGTTGCCAACGATAGTGGCGCTTGATGTCTCGACGCCGGCCCCCGGCTCATCAAAATAGTGACCACGAGCGGCGCAGTTGGTCAGCTCGTTGTCGAGCAGTTCCAGATCGGAGACGCCAATCGTCGTCACACAAGTATTAGCGGCATCAACCTCATTCTCGATGATGTTGACATCGGCCATAGCGTAGTAGACGCCGATGCCGGTGGTGTTGTAATCATCCGTGCCGTTGCTTAGATCGAGGTCATTATCCTTGATCACGACGCTTTGCAGGGGCAAGTCGAGACCACTGTTCCAGACCAAAATCCGCCCATGCACACCGCTGATACTGTTCTGTTCGATAGTGACGTTTTTCCAGCGGTAGGCTTCAATCGAGTTGAGATGTTTGATGTTGATGAAGTCGTTGTTGGTAATGGTGTAGTTGTTACCAGAGGTGTTGGCCTGGGCCTCGGCAAAAATCAGCGAGTAGTTGGCGATGAAGCTACCATCGGGCCGGGCCAGGCTATCCTCAAAGTTCTTGAAGATGTTGTTATCAACCAGGAAGCCGTCAAAACCACGATTCAGGAACAT
>CAZWZZ010000181.1:0-2610 GCA_964638395.1 uncultured Caldilineaceae bacterium | reverse complement strand
CAGGTTCGGTGAGTCGCTGTAGTCGCGGGTCATCACCTCGCCGGGCCAGGTGCCTTCGTCCACATGCACCTCTTGGTTAGCCCCGGAAGAGGCAAACATCGCCGCTTCGATAGTGCAGTATTGGGTGGTGTGGCCGTCGGTGCTGGTGGTGGCAAAGCCGCCGCTAATACCGACCGGCGAGCCACCGGGGAACGGACCATCCAGCCAGGGGCAGAAGTTGACGTCAGTCGAGACGGTATCGCCGCTGCCTGCGCCTTCGCCACTCGGGCCGGAGGCATCGCCCCACCAGTTTTGCATACCATTGACGATGTTCGTCACGCCGACAGCCCGCATCCCTTCGCCGTTGCCGTCGATGTTGTTGAAGTTGACTTGCACATCAGCCACTACACTCGCATCGCCGCGATCAAAGAAGGGGGTGCCGTTGGTATTCGGGGAGGGGTTGCCCTCTTGCACCTGAATACCCACATCGTTGCCTGACACACTGTTTTCGGTGACAACCATATTCTCGCCTTCGACGAGAATACCGAAGCCTTCGCCGACGCCGTTCGGCTCAACAAAGCCGGTGACGGTGTTGCTTATCACCGTCACGCCCGAAGGCTGATCGGCGTTGGTGGCGCCGGGGCCACGACGGAAGACGGCGATACCGGCGTAGTCACGGGTATCGGAGCCGGGGCCGGTCAGCGAGACAACGTTGTTACTGACCGTTGTTGTGCCGCTGGGGTTCTTGATTTCAATCCCAAAGCGCCCGTTGTCAGTCACAGTGTTGTCGTCGACCAGGTTGGCATCCGGGCCTTGCGGGCCGAGGACGCCAATGCCGGAGTCACCGTTGCCAACGACGGTGTTGCCGACAATGTTCACGCCGGTCACGTCGCCATCGCTGAGGTCGATCCCGACGAGGCGGTTGTCGTTGAATTCGCTATTGGTGATGCTGATGTCGGCTTTCGTGCCGTTAATCAGCCAGATGCCACGACCGGCAAAAAAGCCGGAGCCGTTGTCATTGGCAGTCACGTTGTTGATGCTGACGCCATCGGTATCGCCCGCCTGGGAGAGAATCCCGTGGACGCAGTTGTTGCTGGCGTTTACATCTTCGATGGTCACATCGCTGATGGTTTTGCCGATATTCTCGCCAATATCGAGGCCGAGATCATAGCCGGAAACGCTAAAGCCTTGCAGCGTGATACCGCTGTGGTCGCCGATGAGGCGGACACCTGCGGTGGCACTGCTGTTCATCTGGTTGGTGCAGGTCGCGTTCGAGACGAGCAGCGTATCGTTGGGGCCTGCGCCGATCAGCGTCAGGTTGTCTTTGTCGATTTCGACTTGCTCGTTGAACGTTCCTGCTTCTACTTCGATGGTGTGACCGGCGAGGGTGTCGCTATCGTCAATCGCCGCCTGGATCGAGCAGAAGCCTTCGCCCGTGTCGGTGTTGACAGCAATCGCGCCGCCGGTGGCTGCGCCGCCGGGGGCTGGTGCTACCAGCCAGGGGCAGAAGATCACGTTGGCCGAGACGCTATCGCCCGTGCCGGGGCCTTCGCCGCTGGGACCATTGGCAGCCCCCCACCAGTTGCGGGTGGCATCCACCGGGCTGCTCACATTGTTCCATACGCCGGCGCCATTGCCGCTGATGTTGTTGTTCTGCACGGTGAAGGTCGGCGTATCCGCGGCCACGAACCACATCCCAACGTGGGTATTGTTGCTAATATCGTTGCCGGTGATGACGATGTTCTGCGGCTGATTAGCGCTGCCGCCAATGCTGCTGAAATACATCCCGAAGTTGTTGCTATCGACCGTGTTGTCCACGTAGTCAACTTTGCGAGCGCCATCCATCCAGGTGCCGCTGGCCCCGGCCTTGGAGAAGGTGTTGCCGGAGACGTCGAGGGGATCGCCGCTGGAGGTCAGCGATTGCAGCACCAGCGTGGCGTTTTGGGTGTTGGAGACTTCGTTGCCCGTAATTTCTAAGCCTTTGAAGTCTAGGTGGTTGCTCAGACGGGCGTCGTTAAAGGCTTCGCCCTCGAACCCAACGTAGATGCCAAAGCCGTGGGGCGATCCCGGCTTGATGTTGTCCACCATATTATTGGTGATCTTGACATCGTGCCAGTAGCCAGGCGTGGTGTCCAGCGGGTAGCCGACGGTGATGCCGTCGGCAAAGTTGCCAACATCGAAGTTGTCGAAGGTGACGCCGCCAATATTGATGCGGGCAGCGTGACGGGGGCTGAGGCTGCTGCCATCCAAAATGGCTTTAGTGCCGTTGTTGTCAGCATCCCCAAACAATTTCACCGAGGTCTCTATAACCAAGCCCTCTTCGTAGGTGCCATCCAGCACGTTGATGGTGTCGCCATCCTCAGCATGGTCGATAGCCGTTTGGATGCTCATTCCGTCGCCGACCCAGAAGTGGCCGTTGCTAATCTGGTTGACGTAGGAGTCCAGGGGAGTCGCCAAGCCAAGCGCAAAAGCAATCGCATCGCTGCGGGTGATCTGGTAGAAGGTGAAGTTTTCGCCACCAGCGCGGAAGGTGTCGTTCATGACCGTGTAGGCGAAGCCGTTGACCGTCAGGTTAGTGACAGGTTCGGGGTTGCCGGGGTCGTTGTAGTTGCCGCGCTGGACGTAGACTTT
>CAZWZZ010000180.1:0-9572 GCA_964638395.1 uncultured Caldilineaceae bacterium | reverse complement strand
AGGACAGCGGCCTTTGGAGCCGTATATCCAGGTTCGAATCCTGGTCTCCCAGTTTGCAAAATCACTAATGCCAGCTATAATTAAATCATAAAATTCGGGGGCGTGGTGTAGTGGTTAACACGCCGGCCTGTCAAGCCGGAGATCGCGAGTTCAAATCTCGTCGCTCCCGCCTAAAAGACACTGCAACCAGCAGTGTCTTTTTCTTTGTTAATAGTACAATCCGTAGATCACAGCATCTTGAGTAGACCGAGGTGCGAGGTCGTATCGAAAGGTCCGGGTGCGGTCTACTGACAATAACGCCCTCGCAGTCACGTTTTCAGTCACGTTTTCATGAACGCTGAGAAATTGGTATAATTTTAACGCCTACTCTGAGCAGATACAGATTTTGCAATGAGCCTCGTTGACATACGAGTTTAACACCACTGACAAGGATTGAGTTAGATGTTTGAAGTCGTTTTTCTGGGAACCTCCGCTTCGGCCCCGTCGATCCACCGGGGATTATCGGCCAATATGGTTTTGTATCGAGAATATCGCTTCCTGATCGATTGCGGCGAGGGCACGCAGCGCCAGATTTTAAAGAGCGGTCTTGGGTTTAAGCGGCTCGATAAAATCCTATTGACCCACGGCCATTTGGATCACATTTTGGGGCTAGGCGGCTTGGTCTCGACCCTGAGCCGCTGGGAGGCGCTGGAAACCATCGAAATTTATGGCGGCCATTCCACCCTGGCCCGGGTGAAGGATTTGCTGTTGCGGGTTGTTCTCCGGGGCGACCGGTCGGCTCTCAAGCTGAAATTTATCCCCCTGGAGCCTGGCCCTATTTTTGAAGACAAACATTTTCAACTCAGCGCCTTTTCCGTCACCCATCGTGGCTCAGATTGCTACGGCTTTTTGTTTCAGGAAAAATCACGGCGGCCCTTCCTCAACGACAAAGCCGAAGCCCTCGGCGTGCCCGTTGGCCCGGAGCGCCGCCGCCTCGTCGTGGGTGAGAGCATCACCCTGGCCGACGGGCGAATCATTCAGCCGGATGATGTCCTCGGCCCGGAGCTACCGGGGGCTAAATTGGTGTTTGTCGGTGATGCCGGCCGCACCGACAATTTGCTGGATATTACCCAGGATGCCGATGCCTTGATTATCGAAGCGACCTATCTCGATAACGACGCCGAGATGGCCCGCAACTTCGGCCATCTGACAGCCGGACAATCGGCCCGCCTGGCTCGCCAGGCCAACGTCGGCCACCTCTATCTGACCCATCTCTCCCGGCGCTACCGGGACCAGGATGTGTTGCGGGAAGCCCAATCTATCTTCCCTGACGCGGTCGTGGTCCGCGACTTCGACCGGATTAAGGTGGCCAAAGAGAAGTGACCGATCTGGCGGCCCTGCCAACCCTTTTGCGTGACGGAGCGGGTGTCTTAGGCATTGATCTGAATGAAGCCCATCTCGACGCTTTCCGCATCTACGCCCGGACTCTGCTCGATTGGAACCAACGGCTCAACCTGACCGCCATTACCGAACCGGACGAAATCGCCGTCAAGCACTTTCTTGATGCCCTGTCGATCAACCCGCATCTACCGGCGTTGCCCCCCGATTTCGCCCTCATCGATGTCGGCAGCGGAGCGGGCCTACCCGGTTTACCGCTCAAGATTATACGCCCTGCGCTGCGCCTCACGTTGCTCGAAGCAAGGGCTAAAAAAACCGCTTTTCTGCAACATATGATCGAGGCGTTGAATGTGGCCGGAGCGACCGTGGTCACAGCCCGGGCCGAGGAAGCCGGCCACCAACCAGTATTGCGTGAACAGTATGACCTGGCCATAGCCAGAGCCGTGGCCCCGCTGCCGGTTTTGGCTGAATATATGTTGCCCCTGGTCAAAGTCGGCGGTTGGATGGCGGCCCAGAAAGGGTTACATCCCGGTGACGAGATCAAAGCGGCGGCGAATGCCCTTGATATTTTGGGGGGCGGCCTGCCGCAGGTAAGGCCGCTGTCCGTGCCAGGCTTGGCAGCCGCTCGCCACCTGGTTCTCATCCAAAAGGTGGAACCAACGCCCTCGATGTATCCCCGCCGACCCGGTTTGCCCTCGAAAAAGCCGCTTTGATTGGCCTCGATGGGGTAGAATGACATTGGAGCGCCAATTCATTTTCTGTTGACGAGGCCCCACATCGACGGTATACTTCATCGTTGCACAATAAATAATCAAAGGAAGCCCGTGAGTATTAAACCTAGCCTCGGTAAGCGCCAATTGAATAGGTTGATTTTTGTGTTGGCTTTGGCGATGTTGTTGTTGACAACATCGAGTCGCGCCACGAGCGTGGCCGCGCAAGAAGCCGGTACCGGAACCGATACCGTGGTCGAGACTATTTTCAACCAACTGACGCCCGCAGAGCGGGTTGGGCAACTGTTTGTGGTTTCTTTTGAGGGGCGCAACCTTAGTCCCGACTCAAACATTACCCGGTTGATCCAAACGTACCGCATCGGCGGCGTCGTGATTTCGGCGGAGAATAGCAACTTTGTCAACAATGCCGCCACCGCGGCCCAAGTGTTGAGCTTGACGAATGAGCTACAAGCCTTGACCCGAGAGATGCCCCAGCCGCCAAACGCCGGCGATACCTTGAGTCAAACCTCAACCGTCACTTCGCCCCTGACCACCACGGTTGTCAACCCCCAGGAGAGCTATACCCCGCTGCCCTTGTTCATCGCGGTTCACCAGGAGGGTGACGGCTATCCCCACACCAACCTGCGCGGCGGGTTGACCAATTTGCCCAGCCCAATGGCGTTGGGGGCCACCTGGGCACCGGAAAACGCTCGTATGGTGGGCGAAACGGTTGGCCGGGAACTGTCGCTGTTGGGGGTCAATATGCTCCTCGGCCCCTCGCTCGATGTTTTGGACGACCCCCGCTCAGACCGGAGCCGTTCTCTGGGCGTGCGTGCCTTCGGCGGCCATCCCTTCTGGGTTGCGGAGATGGGGGAAGCATACATAGCCGGGGTGCATCAGGGCAGCAACAACCAGGTTTTGACCATCGCCGCCCATTTTCCCGGCTTTGGCAGCAGCGACCGGGAGATCAACCAGGGCGTGCCCACCATCATCAAATCGCTGGATGATATGTTGCAAACCGAGCTGCGCCCTTTTTTTCGGGTGACGGACCTCACCCTTGAGGATCCCGACGACATCGGCGGCATCACCGATGGGCTGATGACGGCCCATATTCGCTATCAGGGGTTGCAGGGAAATGTGCCGATCAGTCTTGATGCTCGCAACCTGCCGGCGATTTTGGCCCTCAAGGAGATTGCCCCCTGGCGAGAGGCGGGTGGCTTAGTGGTCAGCGCCCCGTTGGGCGTTCCGGCGGCTCTGGAAGGTATTGCGGCCAGCACAACCAACTTCCCGGCCCGGCGGTTGGCTCAGGATGCCTTTTTGGCCGGGAGCGATCTGTTGATGACCACCGATTTTGCTTACGAGGATGACCCGACGGCCGAATTTGTCAACATTACCGATGCCCTCAACTTTTTTGTGGAACGGTACAACAGTGACGCCAATTTCAAAATTGCTGTGGATCGAGCGGTTCGCAATATCCTCAAGGCAAAAGTCAAAATTTATGGGCCCGATTTGCTGACTGCCGAACTCCAAAAACCGGCCAGCAATCTGGAGTTGCTGGATGAAACAACCATTGACTTGAGACAAATTGCTCAGGCGGCGGTGACCTTGATTACCCCCCTCACTCAGGATGGCGTTAGCCCCCTGCCCGGCCCGCCCCAACCGGATGAAAATATTCTTATTTTTGTGGATGATCGGATGGGACGAGATTGCCCGGATTGTACGCCCTTTCCCCTGATCGAGACGACGAAGCTGGAAGAGATCATTTTGGGATCGTTCGGCCCGGAAGCCACCGGCCAGATTTCGCCGGAGCAGATCACCAGCCTGGGCTTTACAACCCTCAAAGAAACATTGGCCCAATCCTCCCCGGATAGCGGGCGTGAAACCGAGGCGCTGATCGAGGCTGCCGACTGGATTATCTTCGCCATGCTCGATATCGATGCGGAAGCCTATCCCCCGTCCGATGCCGTCAGAGTGCTGCTCCGAAACCGGTACGAATCGTTACGGAACAAAACGCTCGTACTCTTTGCCTTCAATGCCCCCTATTTTTTAGATGAGACCGAAATCAGCCAATTGACGGCCTACTACGGCTTTTACAGCAAAGAGGTGGGCTATCTTGAAACGGCGGCCCGTCTTTTGTTCCAACAGTTTGAGCCGTCGGGAGCCTCCCCGGTGGGCATCCCGGCCATCGGCCCGTTGGACCTCAGTCCCGACCCGAACCAGACTATTCAACTGGAGCCGGTGTTGTGGATCGACGAGGCTGGCACCGAGTGGCCCGTCGAGGCGGAGAGTCTATCCCGCCTGGATTTGGAGGTAGGCCAGACGGTGCTGCTCCGAACAAGCGTCGTGGTGGATAGAAATGGCAATCCGGTGCCGGATGGCACGCTGGTCAGTTTTTTCGTGGGCTACCCCCAGGAGGGTGTTTTTTGGGAACCGATCAGGGCCCCCACCGAAAATGGCATCGCCGAAATCAGCATCGTCAAAGATCGAGACATCCCCCTGCAAGTCAGGGCTTTCAGTGATCTAGCCGCCCAGACGGTTCCCTTCGATATTGGGCCGGGCATTGTCGATACGCCGACGCCAACGCCGTCCCCAACACCCTTGCCCACCGATACCCCGGTTCCCACGCCATCACCCACCCTGACGCCGGCCCCAACCGAAGCGCCGACCTTGACGCCAGCCCCGCTGCCGACCACCCTGCCCGGCGACGCAGAGACGAATATGCCGTCCGGGCCGGTCGATTTTGTCGATTTGGCTTATTCCCTGCTGGGCATGTTGGTGGTGGGCGGCATCGGCTTCACCTTGGGCGGAGACCGTTTTTCATTGGAGGAGCGGGTTCGTCCGGCCCTGATCGCCATTGCACTCGGTCTGGTGGGCTACATCGGTTTCACCATTGCCGCCCTGACCTTTGGGGACGCTGGCTATATTAAGACCCTGGTCGATTACAATGAAGCGGGCCATTGGGTGGCCCCTCTCATCAGTTTGCTTTTCGCCGTCGTCGGGGTCGTGGCCTGGTATCTCAAACCGGGCCGCATTTTTGGGTTGAACGAGACGACGTTTAATGTAGAAATGTCTGAAAAAGAAACAGAAACTAGCCTGAAGGGCTGATTTCGCTAACGGGGGTGTCCAGAATAGGGACGCCGGCTCCCGGTGAAGGAATACCGGGGGTGAAGGTTAAAATGAAAGCGAGGATGAGCAGGGCGGCAATCAGAGCGATCAAGACCCGGTTGCGCCAGAAGGCAAAGCGCCAGCCGTTGATCGTTTCACCGTTGATGATAATCGGCGCTCGACCCAGCAGCTCCCGGTGGAACTGTTGGATGCTATCCGGGCGCTCCTCCGGGTGGATGCCCAAAGCGTGCAACACGGCCTGCTCCGTCTGCACGGAAACGGAGGGGTTGATCTCCCGGATGCTCAAAGGCGGTTGCCGTTTGCCCCGGACGTAGCGCGTTTTGGCATCGGGCGGCGGCTCATTGGTCAGTAGATGGTACATTGTGGCCCCCAACGAATAGACGTCGGAGCGACTGTCCGTATAACCGGCATCACCGCCGATCTGCTCCAGCGGCGCATACTGTATGGTGGCCCGACCTTGCAAAACTGTCACAGTTCGGTTATCATCGGGCAGCATCAATTTGACCAACCCGAAGTCAACCAATTTGATGGTTCCGTTGGGCATCAATTTGATGTTGGAGGGTTTGATGTCGCGGTGGAGAACCGGCGGGTCTTGCTGGTGGAGATACTCCAGGGCCGCAATCAACTGTTCGGTCCAGACGAGGACTTGCTTCTCAGGAATAAAACTTTCTTTATGGCGACTTTTTTCGATGATTTCGCGTAAATCTTGACCGGGCACATAATCCATCACCAGATAATCCCGGCCATTGAAAAAGAAGAAATCGGAAACTTTCGGCAGGTTGGGGTGATCGAGCCGAGCCAGGATACTGGCCTCCCGATGGAAGGCGGCCTGCGTTTGCTCCTGATAATCTTTTGGCGCGTTCGAGTCGATATTAACTTCTTTAATTGCACACAGACGCCCTTCCAGGCGCAGGTCTTCGGCCCGGTAGATAGCGCCCATGCCGCCCTGACCGACCAGATCAAGGAGGCGATACCGGGACCACAGAATCGTGCCCGGCTCTAATAAAGTTGTCATCTCTTCTCCACACTTTGCACGGCTGTAGGCGTTGGTGTTAACTGGATGGTATGCTGGTTCTCTCCTCGAAGATAGCTTAGTCTAACAGCCCCTATCTGTCAAGGATCGAGATTAATGCTTTAATGATGTTAGGAGGCAATGGTTATGTCGAATCAAGAAGTCGCCATGCTGCTCATTCAAGAAGGAAAAAGCCCCAAAACGCAATGGCCCCTGGTCAAATCTGAGATGGTTGTTGGCCGGGATAGTGACAGCGATATCCAGATCGATGATCGCCAGGTCTCCCGGAACCACGCGAAAATTACCCAAACCCTCGAAGGCTACACCCTGGAAGATTTAGGCAGCAAAAATGGAACGTTTCTGAATGGCGAGGCGGTTTTGACGACCCCCCGCCTGATGCGGAATGGGGATGAAATCGGCATCGCGTTGTGTGCCAAAATGACCTTCATCGAGGATGAAGCCACCGCTCCGATTGTCCTCAGCGCGATGAGACAACCGGCCCTCAAAATGGACCTGGCCGCCAAACGGGTCTGGGTCATGGAGACGGAAATCGACCCGCCTCTCTCCGTCGCTCAATACAGCATGCTGGAATTGCTGTACGAACATGCCGGCCACGTCGTCTCCCGCGATCAGGTTGTGGAAACCGTCTGGTCCGAGGAGGAGGCCGGCGGCGTCTCCGAGCAGGCCATCGACGCCCTGGCCCGCCGCCTGCGGGAGCGTATCGCCGAAATCGACCCCGACAACAAATATGTCGAAACCGTCAGAGGCCACGGTTTTCGGTTGAATCTGGCGGCGTGAGCCATCTCATTGACAATTTAGAATTTTCGGATCATCGCTTTAATAACCCCTCGCTTACTACAGGGTCAACGAACCGGTACTGTGGTCGAGTCGCCGGAGGGCCAACCGTTTTTCCTGTCCGTCGGCAAAGTTGAGTGATCGACAAACTTCTAGTACAATATCACCATTATGACCCAAAGCGACATTCGCCACGAACGACAACAACACGCCGCCAACATCACCGCTCGTTTGAAAGCGTGTGTGCCTCAGGTATTGGCCCACTATCCGGTCGAAATTGCCTACCTGCACGGCTCGGTAGCGCGAGGCACACCGCTGCCTACCAGCGATGTCGATATCGCCCTGGTTTTGAGCGATTTACCACCGCCCTACGAACGGTTAAAGTTAGAATTGACTATCCAGGCGGCGCTCGAAGATGCCTGCGACCTTTCAAATTTGGACGTTCGCGCCATCAATCACGCCCCGATTATAGCCCAGGGCCCGATTGTTCAGGAGGGTATTTTGCTCTACAGCCGGGATAAGGCCCGCCGGGTCGCCTTTGAGGTTTTGACCCGCAAGAAATATTTCGATTTTCGGCCCGCAGCCGAGCGGATGCAGCAGGCTTTTTTAGACCATATTCGCCGAGAAGGATTAACTCTTGGTCAAACCAAAGACCGTCACCGCCCTTCTAAACAATCAGAATAAACATCCTCGATTTTATGGATAAACAATCTCAGGCCAATGATCCTCAATCTTGAGTTCTACTGCCGAACGATCCTTACCGCTCGCCGCCATTTTTGCCCACTCCGCCCAAATTGAATATGATTACGGTTTGCAAACTGGCCGGAAGCCCGGCATAATTTTTTTGCAACTGTGGAGAACGTTTTGTCTACAAAACAGTCTGAACCAAAATGGATAGGTTGGCTGGAGTGGGGCGTGCTGATCGCCATCATCATCCTGGCTACCTATCTACGCTACTGGCGCATCGAAGAAGTGCCGCCCGGCTTCAACTCCGACGAAGCCGTGGGTGCTGTGGGCGGCCTGGTGACGCTGCGGGACGGCCTGCGCTACGCCTACGAAGGCCAGGGGGGGGGCGGCACGCTCAGCTTCTACTTTGTGGCCGCCGCTTTCTACCTCTTCGGCCCCTCCATCGCCACCATTCGCGGCCTGGCCGCCTGGGCCGGCCTGGTCGGTATCTTCGCCCACTACTGGGCCGTCCGCGAACTCTTCCGAGGCTACCACACCCAATCTCCAATCTCCCAATCTCCCAATCTCCCAATCTCCGACCTCAACCGCGCCCGCCTCATCGCCGGACTGTCCACCCTGGGTCTGGCCGTCTCCGTCTGGCATCTCCAGGCCAGCCGGGTGGCCTTCGCCGGGATTGGCGTGCCCTTCCTGATGATGCCCTCCGTCTACTTTCTGTGGCGCGGCCTCAACGGTCGTTCCGGGCGCTGGACCTTTTTGGTCAGCGGCATTTTTCTGGGCGGCCTCTTTTACACCTACCTCTCCGGCGTCTTCGTGCCGCTTCTGTACGCCGCCTTTTTTATCGCCCAATGGCTGTTGCTTCTGATTATAAGGAAAGCGGGCGGCCTGAAGCAGGCTGAACCGGCCTCATCATCAACATGGTTTGGCTGGCGACCGGAGCCGCCGTGGGCCTATATGACTGCCCAATTTTGGAACCTGGCCATCACCGCCGGGACGGCCATTCTGCTGATTTTGCCCATCGTTTACGTCCTGCTGACCCGGCCCGACTTTGACCCCGGTGCCGGACGGGTCAGCCAGGCCTCGTTCCTCAACCCGACCATCAACCAGGGGGACCCGCTGGGCCTGCTGTGGCGCAGCGTCGTCGGCAACTTCAACGCCTACGGCATCTCCTTTTCCTGGTTCCTGGGCCAGACCCCGCCCCGCCTGACCCTGCCGCCCACCATCGGCTTGCTCACTTTCTTGGGCTTCCTGATTTCCCTGGGGCGTGCCCTGCGGGGTCAAGCCGCCTACCTGTTCATCCTGCTCTGGTTCCCGATTATGCTCCTGCCCAGTATCCTGGCCCCCGACGCCATTCCCCACAGCCTGCGGGCCATCGGGGCCATCAACCCGACCTATATGTTCGTCGCCATTTTCATCATCTGGCTGTATGAAACGTTGTGGACCATCGGTGACCGCTGGCTGCTGCCCCGGCTGGATCGCCAAAAGTTCCGCTGGATTGCCGGGGGGGTCAGCCTGGCTATCGCCCTCCCCCTGATTTCGACCCTGTGGCAAGACAGCGCGGCCAAGCTGTACACCTACTTCTACATCTTCCCCAACATCAACGACACTCAGGCCGCCTATCACGTCTACGCCATCGACATGGCCGAAGAGATCAACCGGGAAACGCGCCCGGAGGTGGCCTTCATCCTGCCCCGCAACACCGCCGCCGGGGACATCAACAAAAATTTCACCACCGACTTTCTGACCGAGCTGGCCCAGCCCCCCGCCGACCATTATTGGGTTGTTGATAATGAAGCAACCCTGGCCGCCGACCTGACCGCCGCCGCCGCCGACCACGACATCATCCGGGTCATCACCTGGAAAACCTC
>CAZWZZ010000179.1:0-9594 GCA_964638395.1 uncultured Caldilineaceae bacterium | reverse complement strand
ATGAGCTTTCAACAATTGGGATATAGTTTTTATAGACCAACAATTTAATTGGTTGCATCGCTTGTAATATCAAGCTCATCGTCTACGTCTGTAAACGATGAGCTTTTTTGTTGCGAAGCAATAAAAATCAAGTGAGAGTTAAGGAGAAAAATAAAGATGACAACCGTTCGTATTCCCAGCCCGTTGCGGCGCTACACCAAAAGCCAGAGCAAAGTCGAGGCCAGCGGCGGCAACATTGGCGAAGTGATCGAAAGCCTGGAAGCCCAATTTCCGGGCATCAAGACCCGCTTGTGTGATGACAATAGCCAGATCAAGCGGTACGTCAATGTCTTTGTCAACGGCGAAGAGATTCGCACGCTGCAAGGCATCGACACCCCTGTCGAAGAGCGAGACGAAGTTTCGATTGTTCCGGCGATGGCCGGCGGACAGTAAGGAGAAAATTGATGAGTTATTTGACCAGTGACCAACTAATGGCCAGACTGCGGAAAGAGATCAAGGAGATCGACGCCCACGAACTGGCCCGAGAGATGGACAGTAACGAGGGCGTGACCCTGATCGACATCCGCGAATTGGATGAGTGGAAGCAGGGGCGCGTTGAAGGGGCCATCCATATTCCACGGGGCTACCTGGAGTTGCAGGTCGAGCTGCACGCCCCAGAGCGTGACCGGCGCGTGGCGATAATGTGCGCCGGTGGCGTTCGTAGCCTGCTCGGTGCCCGCGACTTGGAAACGATGGGCTACACCAACGTCGTTTCGGTGGCCGGGGGCTTCAACGGTTGGAAAAATGCCGGGTATCACTTCTCGATGCCCCAGATGTTGAGCGAAGAGCAGCGCATCCGCTACAGCCGCCACACGATTATGCCCGAAGTGGGCGAAGAAGGGCAGATGAAGCTGCTGGAGGCTAAAGTGCTGCTCATCGGTGCGGGCGGCCTCGGCAGCCCGACGGCCATCTACCTGGCGGCAGCCGGCGTCGGCACCATCGGCATCGTCGATTTCGATGTGGTCGATGCCAGCAACCTGCAACGGCAGATTATCCACCGCCTGGAGGATGTGGATAAACTCAAGGTCGAGTCGGCAGCCAGAGCCATCGGCCAACTCAACCCCGATGTCAACGTCGTGGGCCATCCCACCCAGCTTACCAGCCAGAACGCTTTCGAGATCATCGACCAGTATGACATCGTCATCAACGGCTCGGACAACTTCCCGACCCGCTACCTGGTCAACGACGCCTGTGTCCTGCTCGGCAAAAAGCTGGTCGATGGCAGCATCTTCCGCTTCGAGGGGCAGGTGACCGTCTTCGACACCACGCAGGGTGGCCCCTGCTACCGCTGCCTCTATCCCGACCCACCCCCGCCCGGCGAAGTGCCCAGTTGTGCCGAGGGGGGCGTGTTGGGTGTCCTGCCCGGCATCATCGGCAGCCTGGAAGCGGTCGAGGCCATCAAGCTCATCATCGGCACCGGCGACCCGCTCATTGGTCGCCTGCTGATGTATGATGCTCTGGATGGCGAAGTCCGCGAATTGAAAATCAAGAAGAATCCCGACTGCCCCGTCTGCGGCGAGCATCCAACCGTGACCGAATTGATCGACTATGAACAGTTCTGCGGCTTGCCGACCTCCGTTCCGGCCTCCGCGAACGGCCAGACGGCGCAGCCGGCGTTAGCCTAGAAAGACAATCGTTGATAGAAGGAGAAACCATGCTCGAAGAGCTTTTTCAAGATACTCGCCTGGATAATGATCCCTCATTTACCCTGACCCGGCCCGAACCGGCCCACTTTGCGGATAACCTGCTGGCCCGGATTGGCAATACGCCGCTGCTGCCGCTGCATCGTATCGCGGCGGCTTCCGGCGTGCCCGCGAATGTGGTGGTTTACGCCAAGGCGGAGTGGTTCAACGCCGGTGGCTCGGTCAAGGCCCGGCCTGCGCTGTTTATGATCGAGGATGGTGAGCGGCGCGGCCTGTTGACCCCGGCCAAAACGATCATCGACGCCACTTCCGGCAACACCGGCATTGCAATGGCTATGATTGGCGCAGCCAAGGGGTACAAAGTCAAGCTAGTCATGCCCGCTAACGTCAGCCAGGAGCGCAAAGGCATCTTGCGGGCGTATGGGGCGGAGCTGGTGCTGACCGACCCGCTGGAAGGCATGGATGAGGCCATCCGTCTGGCCAAGGAATTGGCCACGGCTGACCCTGATCGCTACTTCCAGCCGGACCAATATAACAACCCGGTCAACTGGCAGGCCCATTACCACACCACCGGCATCGAAGTCTGGCAGCAGACCCACGGTCGGGTGACCCATTTTGTGGCCGGTCTGGGAACCAGCGGCACCTTGATGGGTACCGGGCGGCGGCTGAAGAATTTCAACTCGGATATCGACATCATCGCCGTGGAGCCGGGGGATGAGCTGGCCGTCATCGAGGGTTTGAAACATATGGAAACCAGCATCGTGCCCGGCATCTACGACCCCGATTTCGCCGACCGCAAGATCGAAGCCTTCCCCGAAGCGGCCCACGAGATGACCCGTCGCCTGGGCCGGGAGGAGGGGCTGTTCGTCGGCTACTCCGCCGGAGCCGCCGCCTGGGCCGCCATCGAGGTGGCCAAGTCGCTCGAAGAAGGCGTCGTCGTCACTATTTTCCCCGATGGGGGCGAGAAGTACCTGAGCGTCTCGTAAACTCGGCCTTTAGGTTTACAGAACGAAAAAAAGCCGGTATTTCGGGCGGATGTAGACGCTAACCGCTCGAAATACCGGCCTGATTGTTTTGTGCTTTTGGATATACTCAGGCTGGCGGCTTGCCCGGTTTGTCGTCCAGTCGCTCAATCAGCTTGTCGATAACATTACGCACGACCAGCAGTTGCTCCTTTTGCGCCTGCCGCAAATGACGTTCTACGTCACTGAAGTTAAACTTTTGAACATCCTGCTCGATCTTATGGCGACAGTCCTGCATGCTCTCGCGCAGCCAGGCTTCAAAGCTGAACGCTTTGAATGGTCCGTTTTCGTCAGCTTTGGTTCGAGTAGACATTAGCACCTCCTATGCACTCCGCTTGACATTTGCCCGATACTATACCTCTGTTCCCACGATTTGGCAATCAAGATTTGATTGCCGTTCCTAACCCACGTACAAAATTGTGATGATCGCCATGCCGAATAAAATAATACTCGTTTGGAGGGGGCGGTCGGACAGCAATATTTCATCGGGCGCGCCATTACTACCCTGGACGTGGATGACGTAGAGATAGCGAAAAATGCCGTAGATGACGAAGGGAATTGTTAGCATCATTGTATGATTAGTCGGAAGATTGGGGGCGGAAAAAGTGTAAAAAGCGTAAGTCATCACTGTGCCGGCGGTGACGACAGCCATCATCTCGTCCAGAAAGGGCAGGTTATAGTGATTGAGGATCGAGCGGGTGTTGACCGCGTGTTCTTTGAGATGGGCCAACTCGGTACGCCGTTTGCCAATGCCCAGAAATAAAGCCAACAATACCGTTGAGACATACAACCAGGGCGAGAAACGCTCCGCTTCCACCAGGGCGACCCCCGCAGCCACCCGCAACACAAAACCGGCAGCAATAGTTAGAAGGTCGATGATGACCAGATTTTTCAACACAAAGGAGTAAGCGATCTGAATGAGCAGATAGCCGGTCACGATGAGGCCAAAATTGATATTCAACCAGAAACTGAGGGGCAAACAGACCGCCGGTAGGATGATACTGGTCAGGATAGCAATATTGACAGGCACTTGACCGGAGGGAATGGGACGATATTTTTTGGTAGGATGCTGTTGGTCCCGTTTGATATCGACTAAATCATTGATAAGGTAAACGGTTCCCGAAATGAAGCAGAGTAACACAAAACCTAATCCTGTCGCCAACAGGGGGTCAATGTCAAACAACTTGAGGTCGAAGATCAACGCAGCGAAAATGAAACTGTTTTTAGTCCATTGCTTGGGGCGCAAAGTTTTTAGAATACCGGCAATCAAAAATTATATCTCCACGTGGTAAGTTTTGTGCCTCATGATATGCCAGGCCCACAGCTTGTGCAAAAGTTAGAGGTAAGTATACTGCTCCTGCGGAACGTGGTGAAATATGTCTTTGTGGATGAAAAATGGCGAAAGTACGATTAGATACCGTTTTGGTCGATAGAGAACTGGTCGAGAGCCGGAGTAAAGCGCAGGCGTTGATTATGGCCGGGAAGGTCCGGGTTGAGGGGCGTGTGGTCATCAAGGCCGGAACCCCGATTTCCTCTGAGGCTGTCATCGAGATCGAGGAGCCTTTGCCTTACGTTGGGCGGGGCGGGTTGAAGGTGGCTGCCGCGTTGGAGGCCTTTCAGATCGACCCGGCTGGTTTGATCTGCGCCGATGTCGGCGCTTCGACCGGTGGTTTTACCGATGTTTTGTTGCAACATAACGCGGCCCGTGTCTACGCTATCGATGTGGGGTATGGCCAACTGGCCTGGAAAGTGCGCCAGGATGAACGGGTCGTCGTGTTGGAACGCACAAATGCCCGGTATGTCGAGCATCTGCCCGAAGCTATCGACCTGGTCACAATTGACGTTTCATTTATTTCGCTCAAGTTGATTTTACCGGCAGTCAAAAAATGGTTGGTCCCCTCGGCCAGGGTCGTGGCTCTGGTTAAACCTCAATTTGAGGCCGGTCGAGACCAGATTGGCAAGGGGGGGATTGTCCGTAGCCGGGCTGTGCAGCAGCAGGTTTTGGAGATGATTGCTGATTTTGCCCAAACGATTGGGTTTGAACTGTTTGGTTTAATCCCCTCCCCGATTACCGGAGCAGCCGGAAATCAGGAATTTTTGATGTACCTGGGTTGGAATTTGGTCATTACGCCGGTTGAGTTAGCTAATGCGCTTGAGATTTGTTGGGCAAAATTGGACGAATCGGTATCATCTTTATGATACATAGACAAACTCTTCGGGGTTGTGTATAATTAAGAACAGTTTTAAGTATGTCAATACAAAGATCAATGTTAACCACCATAAGGTTGCACCTAAATTTTTCGCCATAAATAGTTAGGGCATAATCCATATGCTAAGTCATCTATCCAAACCCTCCAACGAGCCACCAGATACCCCCCCATCGGGTCAAAATATTGGTGACAATCCCTCTGCGTCCGAAGAGGCGACGTTTCAATCGAATGTAGCTGACGAGAGCGACGCCAGCCTATCAACCGAGGTTAGCAAGACATCTCAAGTGTCATCGCCTGATGATGAATTAAATCAGGCGGCCATATGGCAACAGAAAATCGAAGGGCTGGAGCGGCGCATTGCTTACTTAGAGCGTATTGTCAAAATCAGCCAAATTTTAAATTCAACGCTAAGTCTCGAACCGCTGCTACAGATTATCATCCAGGCGGCCACGGAGTTAACGAATACCGAGTCCTGCTCCATTTTATTGATCGATCCGAATACCAATGAACTGAAATTTGCGGAAGCGACCGGAGGCTTGACCGATAAGCTAAAAAAATTGTCGGTGCCGTTAGAGAATAGTGTGGCCGGCTGGATCGTGATTAAGGATCGGCCCTTATTGATCCGTGATGCCAAAGATGACCCCCGCTGGCATCGGGGAGTCGATGAAAGCACCCATTTCGAGACCCGTTCTATTTTAGGCGTACCTCTTAAATTGCGTGATAAAGTGATCGGTGTTCTGGAAGTCATCAATAAAAGATCGGATGAAGGTTTTGATCAGGACGACATTCAGATTGCGACGACGTTAAGCGCCCAAGCCGCCATCGCCATAGAAAACGCCCGGCTTCTGGATGAGGTGCAACAAGCGTACCGTGAAATGTCTGAAATTGATCGCATTAAGGGAGATTTCGTCAGTATCGCCTCCCACGAGCTGCGGACACCCCTGGCTGTAATTTTGGGGTATGCCTCTTTCTTGCGAGACAACGTTAGTGGCCAGGCCAGTGAGCAGTTGGAGATCGTTCTCAACAGTGCCGTCCGGTTGCGCTCCCTGATTGACGATATGGTCAATCTGCGACATATTCAGGCGGATGATGTCCAATTGGATGTCAGTATCTTCTCATTACGAAAACTTATCTTGGATGTGGTTGAAGAATTTAGGGATTTGGTCAAGGGCAAACAACAAATTTTAACAACCCGCTTTGTGCCCACGGACAGCCAACTGAATATCGAGGCCGATTACCAGAAAGTTTATCTCGTTCTGGCTAATATGATTTCTAATGCGGTCAAGTTTACCGGAAAAGGAGGCCGGATCCATATTAACGTCGAATTAAAAGGGCATGAGTATTGGACCAACATTATCGATACTGGCATTGGTGTTCCGCAAACAGAATATAATCGTATCTTCGATCAATTTTGCCAGGTTGAACCTTCATTAACGCGAAAATATCAGGGCATGGGGGTGGGCTTATCCATCGCCAAAGGCATGGTCGAGGTGCATAAGGGCCGGATTTGGGTAGATAGCGTTGTGGATAAAGGATCGAATTTTACGGTCGTGCTACCCAGTTCGCCTGATGTCGTTGATTAGGTTAAGTTTTTAGATGATGATAAAAGGTGACTGATGCCCGACATTATCGTAATTGGAGATGTTAATGTCGATGTCAACCTGACGATCCCCGCTTATCCAATGCCCGGTAATGAAGCGATTGCCACCGCAATCCAGATGCACACCGGGGGGTCGGCGGTCAATACCGCCATTGCCCTGGCCAAATTGGATATGGATGTTGGGTTTATTGGGCGCGTGGGCAATGACACCCTCGGGCAACAGGTCTTGCGGGACCTGGATGCAACGGGCGTCGATTGTTCCCATATCCAAACGGACCCCAGGGTCAGTACCGGTTTGATATTTATTGCCGTGACTGTCGATGGTGAGCGAACTATGTTTGGGGCACGCGGCGCGAACGCTTTTACCGAAGCCTCTGAGATCGATCCCGCCTATTTTAATCACTGTCGGTGGCTACATTTATCAGGCTACTCTTTCCTCTCTTACCATCAACACGAAACATTGGTAGCCGCCCTGGATATCGCCAAAAATTCCGCCCACACGCGGGTTAGTCTGGATATTGGCACCGAGCCGGCGATGCGGGCCAGGGCCAAGATTATGGAAGTGTTGCCAAAAGTCGATGTCATTTTCCCCAATGAAGCAGAATTAATTCTGCTCAGCGAAGGACGCTCATACGAAGCCAGTCTCGACTATCTCATCGATCACGGCGCCAAAGCGATTGTCACCAAAAGAGGGCGGCGAGGCAGTACCCTGGCCCTGAGTAATAAACAGGTCACGCTGCCTCCTTTTGATATTGTGGCCAAGGATAGCACCGGTGCCGGCGATAGTTTCAATGCCGGGGTGGTTTTAGGGCGATTGGTGGGGCTGAGTTGGGAGGCCTCGACAGCCCTGGGGAATGCCCTCGGCGGGTTAGCCACGACCCAGGATGGCGGTGGAGCGACAATGCTCCAGCGTAAAAAAGTGACCCAACTCATCGAGAAAAATCTTTTTCACAAGGAATGGGCCGAGATGCAGCCCGCTCTTGAAGAATTGATGGCCTACTTTGAGGGAACGCTCTAAAACTTTCAAAAATTGGTTGACAGACGCATCAAAGGATGCTATAATCCTTTTCGCTCTTTAAAAGATCTGGCTACATTCTAAAGCAGTAAAGCAATTGACCAGACGGCAAATTTGCCGGAATGTCCCTTTTGTGTTATAATAGTTCGCTCAACAATAAATTGAGTCTCCGTAGCTCAGTGGATAGAGCGTTTGGTTGCGGACCAAAAGGCCGTAGGTTCGAATCCTACCGGGGACGCCTGAGCAACCAAAATAATGTGTTGCCATAAGTTTTGGCTAAACACCGACTTAACATCTATTAGATAGCTAAGTAGAGCCGCCGCTGTTTGCCGGACAGGCAAATAGAGGAACTTCCCGACTCTCCGCTCTTGCAAATAGAGCAAGGTCGCCTCACGAAACAGTAAGTGGGGGCAAATCGCTGAAAAGCGGTTTTGACTACAACCGCAACAGAAAGCAAACCAGCCCCATCAAGGGGTGATGGCTGAAACGGTAGGGTAAGAGCCTACCAGCGGTCTCGGCAACGAGATTGGCTAGGCGAGCGTGCGACTGAGAGCAAGGTGAGTGGGCTGGGCATTTGCTCAGTCTCATCGCAGCGACAATGGTCAGGCCGGGTAACACCCGGCACCCCAAACGTCGCCATCCTACTCAAAACGTAGGATGAGACAGATGGCGGCTAAAACAGAATCGGGAGTACTACAAAGCTATCAAACATTAAAACCAACAATGCGGGGTGGAGCAGAGGCAGCTCGCCAGGCTCATAACCTGGAGGTCGTGGGTTCGAATCCCACCCCCGCTACCTAAATCAAGGGGTGTAGCTCAATTGGCAGAGCGTCGGTCTCCAAAACCGAAGGTTGCGGGTTCGATTCCTGCCACCCCTGTACGCGGGCGTAGTTCAGTGGTAGAACGTCTCCTTGCCAAGGAGAAGGTCGTGAGTTCGAATCTCATCGCCCGCTCCTCTTAAAGCCTCGTCACCTCGACGAGGCTTTTTTTGTGTAAATTGATGATGTTCACCATTTATGGCTGATACTGATAAAAAAGATCCGTCCTTCGACCAACCCCTCACGCCTGACCCTGCCCCCCCTCAAGTGACCGGTTTGACTCGAACTGTCATCATTTCTCTGCAAACGGCGATCTGGTGGCTATCCGGCCATTGGCTCCTCCTGGCCAATATGATTACAGGAGCGATCTTAGCTCTGGGCATTCTGGCCCCGATTTTTTTAGCCGTCGAGATGGCGGAGGCCGCCCAAACGGTCTACGACTGGCTGGCCCCCCATAATCACCAATTACCCCAACGCTCCTATTTTTTGTTCGGGCAACTTGGCCCTCTGCGAACCTACTCCGTGGAGCAACTCATTGCCGCCGGAGCCGATCCCACGAATCTGCAATCTTTTTTGGGAAACGATGCGTTGGGCTTCAAAATGGCCCTCAATCAGCGGATGACGGCTATTTTTATAGCCCTCTCCCTGGGCGGTATTATCTGGGGGCTAATGAAAGGGCGGCCTAAAGTTGGCCCGGTTTGGTTTGTGTTGCTACTGTTACCCCTCCTGATCGACGGCTTTAGCCATATGGTCAGCGAAAACAGCGGCCAGGGCTTTCGTGAGAGCAACAGGTGGGCCGTAGAGTTGACCGGTGGCCTGTTGCCCCCCTCGACCTTCTATGAGACCTTTTATGAAGGGGACCAGATTGGAACCTTGAATTGGTGGTTGCGAACCGTGACCGGACTGCTCTTTGGGTTTGGGTTCGTCTGGTTTCTATTTACGTACTTCTCGCTTCAGTTCCGGGCGATCCGCCTGAAAGTCGAACCCAAGCTCAGAAAAGTCGGTGTCATAAAATAATCATTCAGACTCCCAGACGAAATTGAAAATTTGGATGGACTCAACCCAAAAAAACACTTGACCGTTCATTAAGAATATGATATAATCCTCATCGTTGCTTCAAACGAAGCAATAATTAAAAATATGATAATGTCCAAGCCGCAAATCATATGAATTTGCCGAGGTAGCTCAGTTGGTAGAGCATTTGACTGAAAATCAAAGGGTCCCCAGTTCAAGTCTGGGCCTCGGCA
>CAZWZZ010000178.1:7105-9609 GCA_964638395.1 uncultured Caldilineaceae bacterium | reverse complement strand
GGCGCTGTTCGATAGCCCGGCGAGTTCATCGCCGTGCGGGGGTAGGGAAAGGCGGTTCATGGGGGCAAAAGTCTCAACATAAGAATGTGACATTGTCGAACTACTAACGGTAACAATGTCCTCTATCTCCAGTATACGCCCCAGTTGGAAAATTAAATACCCCCAGTTCTCCAACTCACGCATCTTCAGCATACCAACTGCGCCCCTCCTTATACGCCTTCCCCTGCTGCTCCAAATCTCGCAGGTAATTGTTAAGCGTGCGCCGCTCCCAGCCCAGTTCCTCAGCCATCTCCGACTCGCGGATGCCGAAATCGTGCTGATGCAGCGTTTGCTTCACTTGCCGTGCCTTCTGTTCTTTTTCGCCGTCCCGTAACCGCGCCATACGTTACCTCCTGATCGTAAGTTGATGTCTTACTTTCAGGATAAGGCGCGGTTGGAAACTATTGTTCCAACTTTGTAACTATTCAGCAGGCTCCCCAAACGATCACTTTTCGCGGGGATTTTGTAGGGATCAAAATGATGTTGAACATAGGCTTAAGAACAGGGATTACTGGAATTAACGGATTAAAATCAACAAATCCGACCATCCTGGCGATCCGTGTTCTAAACAGTAACGCCAAAACTGTTCAGGATGTCCTTGACCCCTACAGTTTTAGCGAAAAAATCGGGTAACTATTCAGCAGCCTCCCCAAACGATCACTTTTCGCGGGGATTTGGGGATTAGGGGATAAATTCTTAGATAAAATCCCCAAATCTCCTAATCCCCGCTATGAAATCGCTGTTTTTAGGACAACGGCTGAATAGATACAAAATCGGATTGATCCGGTGCTGCCGAAGGGGTACGCCCGGATCATTTATGTCCGGTGAGGGTGGTCAAATGAGGCGGTCGTTTGCAAAAGTGATAGGTGGCTAGATGTAAGATACCTTACGGCGAAATACCTAAAATTTGCCAAAATTGACAAGATTGCCGATGATTGTGGGCATTGTCACAAATTTGTAAAAATCTTTAATGTAGATAGAAGGAGAAAGATGAAAACCGTCAATAAAATCGTGAGTCTGGGATTATTGGTGACGCTGCTGTGGGCCGTCCTGCCGGCGACCCACGTCGCCGCTCAGGAAGAGATCGTCTGCGCCAGCGATGTGGTGGTGCAGGCAGATGATTGGCTGTCGAAAATCGCGGAGAAAGAGTACGGGGATGTCCTGGCCTTCACCGCCATTGCCGAGGCGACCAACGCCAGGGCCGAAACGGATGACAGTTACGCCGTCATCACCAATGTCGATGTCATCGAGCCGGGCTGGAAGCTATGCCTGCCCAGCCCTGATGACGCCCAGCTTCTCCTGGCCAACGTGGCCACCGAGTCGAGCGACCAACTGGCCGCCCTCGGCTTCGACAGGTGGGAGGAGGTTTTGGCCGAAGCCGAAGGCACAACCATCAACTGGTTTATGTGGGGCGGCTCCGACGTCATCAACACGAACGTCGATGAGGACATCGGCCAGGTTCTCCAGGAACGGTACAATCTGACCGTCAACCGGGTTCCCGTGGCCGATACTGCGGAAGTGGTCAACACCGTTCTCAACGAAGCCGCCGCCGGGGTCAACGAGGGGGGCAGCATTGATCTGATCTGGATCAACGGCGAGAATTTCCGCACCCTGCGGGAAGTCGATTTGTTGTACGGTCCTTTTGCTCAAGCCCTGCCCAATTCAGTCTACGTCAATTGGAATGATCCGGCCCTGGCCTTCGATTTTGGCTATCCGGTCGATGGCTACGAGTCGCCCTGGGGCCACGCCCAGTTCGTTATCGAGTATGACACCGCTCAGGTCGGCGACACGCCGCCCGACACCTTCGAGGAGCTGCAAGCCTGGGTCGAGGCCAATCCCGGCCAATTCACCTATCCGGCCCTGCCCAACTACGTCGGCAGCGTTTTCATCCGTCACGTTTTCTACTGGGTGGCCGGCAGCCCCGATCCCTTCCTGGGCGAGTTCGACCAGGCCACGTTCGATCAGTACGCCCCGCAGGTGTGGGCTTACCTGAACGAAATCGAGCCCTATCTGTGGCGAGAGGGGCAAACCTATCCCGAAGCCTCGGTTATGGCCGATCTGGTGGCTAACCAAGAGATTGCTTTCAATATGGATTACGACCCCTCGCGGGCCTCGACCTACATCCAGCAGGGCCTCTATCCCGACACCGTCCGTACCTTTGTCTTCGAGACGGGCACATTGGCCAACAACAACTACGTGGCCATCCCCTTCAACGCCAGCAATCCCGCCGGAGCGATGGTCGTGGCCAACTATCTCATCTCGCCGGAGTTCCAACTGCTGATGGCCAACCCGGAGGAGTGGGGCTGGCTGATGACCATCGACCCCCGCCGCCTGCCCGCCGAGGAGCAGGCCATCCTCGCTTCCTACGAGCTGGGCCAGGCCACCCTCTCCCCGGCGGTGTTGAACGCCAACGCCCTGCCCGAACCCAACGCCGATTGGGTGACCGCGATGGAGTTGGGCTGGAT
>CAZWZZ010000178.1:0-7005 GCA_964638395.1 uncultured Caldilineaceae bacterium | reverse complement strand
TGGAAGAGTGGTAGGTTGATTAGACCACACACTCACGACCTATAGACACGCGGCCAATGCTCCGACATTCTCTACTGATTTTTAGAACGCCGGAGCATTGGCCCCAGCAATTCTAAATTTAGAGCCAGACCCTAAAGGTTTCCATAGACCAGGCCAAACGTGGTCGATTCACGGAGACGAAGCTGCTTTCAAGTAACCTTGAGGGACGAAACCTTTAGGGTCTTGTGCCCCATATTGAGAACTGCTGCATTGGCCCAAGTTTAGTTGACGGGTCTGATTTAACTCAGTACAATGCTAATCACATTCAAACTTGGAGGCACATGAGGCGATGCACACTATTCAACTGTCTGACCAAACCTATCATCAACTACAAGAGCGGGCCGCTGAGGAGGCTCAAACACCGGATCAGGTGGCCGAGTCGCTATTGCAGAGGCAACTCACCTCGCAGCATCGCCATATCCACATCGTTGATCGCTATGGTGGTCCACAAGCAGTGATTAAAGGAACACGCATCACCGTTGGCGACATTATCGGCTATTTGCGCCTGGGCGAAACGCCGGAGTCGTTGGTAGCCACGATTCTGCCCCACCTCAACCTGGCCCAAGTGTATGATGCCTTGAGTTACTACCACGATCATCAAGAAGAGATCGAGCAACTTTTGCAAGAAAACAGTGAAGCCCACGGTCGCGCCTACCTGCGAGAAAAGTTAGAGGATGAAGGCTATCGTCGCCTGACCGGACAATCTTCGTGAGTCGAGAAACCCCGACACTGTTGCTCGATGAGCATATCTGGGAGGGTTTGGCCGCTGCGCTTCGTGGAAAAGGTTATGACGTTGTTCATCTCAATCACATCAATCAGCGGAGTATTGACGACGAAGCGGTTTTGTCCTTAGCAGCGGCTCAATCACGTGCTTTGTTGACCAACAATCACCGTGATTTCGTTCCACTGGCCCGGGCCTGGTTTGAAGCGGAACATCCCCACGCAGGAATCATTCTCTCCATTCAATTGCCGCCGGGCGAACTTTTGCGTCAAACCACTCGCCTACTCCAATCACTCTCAATGGACGAACTGGCGAACACGGTGCGGTGGTTGCAGGAGTTTAAATAGTCTCAATGTTTGATAAACTCCGCACGCCTCTCATGCTCCTGCCCGCCCTGCTGCTGCTGACCCTGCTCTTTGCGGGAGGACTGGTCGTCGGGCTGGGGCAGAGCTTGGGCTATATGCCGGTCATCGGCCTGACCGATTTTACCTTTGAGCATTACCGGGCCGTGTTGACCGACCGCAACTTTTTGCTGTCGCTGTGGTTGACCTTTCGCATCGCTTTTGTCAGCACGCTGCTGTCAACGATCCTGGCCGTGGCCGCCGCGCTCCTGCTGCGGGAGCGGTTTGCCGGGAGCCACCTGGTCACCTTCTTCTTCCAGATGCCCCTGCCCATCCCCCACCTGGTGGCCGCGACCGGCATCGTCACCCTGGTCACCCAGAGCGGTCTGCTGGCCCGGGGACTGGCCAGCGTGGGTCTGCTCGACGCCCCCGCCGATTTTCCGGTCCTGGTCTTTGACCGGGCCGGTATCGCTATCATTTTGACTTTTGTCTGGAAAGAGACGCCTTTCATCGGGCTGGTGGTCCTGGCCATCCTACGGAGCGTCGGCCAGGAGTATGAGGAGCTGGCCCGGACGTTGGGGGCCAACCGCTGGCAGCGCTTCTGGTACGTCCTGCTGCCGTTGATAATGCCCGGCATCCTCTCCACCTCGATCATCGTCTTCGCCTTCATCTTCGCCAGCTACGAGATTCCGCTGCTACTCGGCGTCCGTTTCCCGACGACGCTGCCAGTCTGGGCCTTTCGGAATTACCAAGACCCCGACCTGGCCCTCCGTCCCCAGGCCATGGCCGTCAGCATCATCCTGGCTGTAATCGCCATTTTGCTGCTGGCGGCTTACCGGCGGTTGGCCCGGTATGGCCTCACTCGTTGAGATCGGAACGTAAAATATTGATGGAGTAAGATGTTGCGCCATTTACCCCCCACCACAACCCCGCTGCCGCTGGCCGATTTAGGCGGCAGCCTGAGCGGGGCGGCCCAGGCCCCAGCCCGCTTTCGGGCCGCTCTGAGTGCCGACTTGGGCCGCCCGGTGTGTGGCCTGGCCGCGTCGGCCCGGACGGCCCTCTTTGTGCTGCTGGATTGTCTGCGAACCGCTGCCGACTCCTCGGCGCGGCGGGAGGTGCTGCTCCCGGCCTACACCTGCCCTTCGCTGGTCAAGGTCATCCGGGACGCCGCCCTCCGGCCCCGCCTGGTCGATATTTCGCCCCACACCCTCATTTTTGAGGAATCCCAATTAGCCACCGCCCTGAGCGAGCGCACCCTGGCTTTGATCTGGGTTCATCCTTTTGGCTTGCCCCAGGATATTGAGCCGGGATTGAGGCTGGCAGCGAAGGTGGGGGCGGTACTCATCGAGGATGCGGCCCAGGCGTTGGGGGCCGGGTTTGGCGGCCAACCGGTCGGCACGCGGGGGGATTTTGGCCTGTTTAGTCTGGGGCCGGGGAAGCCGTTGTCAACCGGGGGGGGCGGCTTCGTTTGCGCCCGGCGGGAGGATGGCTTGAGCCGGCGCGTCACCGAGGCTTTTGAGCGGCTGCCTGATCCGCCGCTGATTGCCTCCGGTCTGGCCTGGCTACGGCTGCTGGCCCTGCGGCTGCTGTTCCATCCGACCGGTTGGTGGCTGGCCACGCAGGCCCAGATTGAGCGGCTCGGCGAGAATGAGGCCAGTTGGGGCTATCAACGCCGCTCGTTGACCGGGGTGCAGGCCGGGGTGGGGATGCGATTGCTGCCTCGCCTGGCGGCCATCAACCGCCAACGGCGTGACAATGCGGAACGATTGCTGGCCCATTTGCAGTCCGCCGCTGGTCTCCACGTGCCGCCGCCGCCCGCTGCCGCCGCGCCGATTTATCTACGCCTGCCGCTGTTGGTCGAAGAGCAAACTCGGCGGGAGCGGCTGTTTGAGGCGCTACGGCGGGCCGGGATTGGGGTGGGCAAAATGTATAAGCGCCCCCTGGCCCAGATTTTCCCCGACCTGGCGACGACACCCTGTCCGGGGGCCGAGACCGTTGCCCGGCAACTGTTGACTCTGCCCACGCATCACTATCTGCAAGCGGCGGATGTGGCCCGGATTGGGCGGATGGTACACAGGGAAATGGGGTTGAAGCGGTAGCCGTTTTGGTGAGGGTGGGGTATAATGAGGGCTAATTTTGGAATAAAATCAGCAGTAGACCGCACCCATACCCTTCGATACGATCTTGTTCCTCGGTCTACTCAGGACTCTGCACGCCACTGGTTATGACCATATCTTCTCCACAAGAAGCAAAAGAAAAAATCCAGAAACTAATTGCTGCGTACCGGGCGCTGGATGCGCCTGAGCTTCAAAGCGAGGCTAACGTTCGGGCGAATTTTATCGACCCCTTATTTGAGATATTGGGCTGGCCCATCAGAAATCCGACGCTTTATAATCGAGAAGAGTATGTGCGTGGTACGGGCTTTGCCGATATTGCCCTGAAAACAAATCCTGATGCTGATCCTCCCCTAATTTTCATTGAAGCGAAGCGGTTCGGGGCGATTGAGCCTTTGAATCGTGTCCAGGATAGACGCAATCGGTCGCTGGCTCGACTGCGCTTGCCACTGCCCGGTATGTCGGTAGACCGCACCCGCGAGGAGCAGCAGGCCATCAATTACGCCTACCAACAGGGTATGCGCTGGGCCATTTTAACCAACTTTGAGCATCTTCGTCTGTTTAACGCCCGGCGTGATACGCTTGTCTTGAGTTTCGATGGCCCCAACGATTTATTAGAGCGGTTTGATAAACTGTGGCAATTAGCTTTTGAGGAAGTGGAGCGTGGCAGTTTAGAGGGGTTACGGAGCCATCGTGAAAGATTGGATATCGATGAAGAGTATCTGCGCCTGGTCAACGAATGGCGGTTGCGGCTGGGACAGGACATCCTGTCGCATCGAGAAAATAGAATTTTGCTTGAGGATGCCGACACCGGAGCTGTTGATGTCTACAAATTGCGTGATGTGGTGCAGCGTGTTTTGGATAGGCTGGTGGTCATTCGGTATGCCGAAGACCGGCTGGTAATAAGGGCGGATCAACTGCGCTCGATTTTAGAAATTCGGGAACGAACCGATTATGGAGTGCCCTTGCTGGACCAAATCCGTTATTTTTTTCAACAGTTTAATGTGCAGCATAACGGCGAGCTATTTTCTGACCATTTGTGTGACCGGTTAACGATTAGTGAGGATGTACTACACGCGATTATCCTGAATTTGTATGATGCTCGTTTTCGGGCGATGTCGGCGGATATTATGGGCAACACCTATGAGCAATATCTGGGGCAGACCCTTTCTGTCACTCAGGGCGTGGTGCAGGCCGTTGACAATGTAGAGACCCGCAAAGCGCAGGGCAGTTATTACACTCCGGAACATATCGTTAGATATATTGTCGATCAAACTGTGGGCCGTTATTTATACGGGACGGAAACTGGTCGCCCGAATGGGCCGCCGATTCCCGGTCAATCGCGCAAACGTTTGGATGACATTGACGGCTCAAAGGGGCAGCCACTCCTGACCATTTTGGATCCCGCGTGTGGCTCCGGCAGCTTTTTAATGAACACCTTCCACGTGTTGGAGGAATTTTATGCGTCGGAAATTGAGCGGATCACGGCTGAACGGGATGCCCGTTTTGAAAAATTAGTCAGCGAAGGTCTGTCTCCTATCGACATCCAAATCGAGTTGGTTGGCTACAAACAAAGATTGGAGGGGCTGCGGACCTATAAAAACCAAATCCTCGAACGCCATCTGTATGGTGTAGACCTCGACCCCCAGGCCGCAGAGTTAGCCGCCGTGAATTTGATGTTACGGGCGATGACCAGGGGCATACGTTTACCGTTGATCTTGAATCAAAATATTAAAGTGGGGAACACGTTAATTAGCGGGACGGCTCTCCGGAGTCAGACAGCCGAGGCCGCTTATGCGCCCTATGCCAGGCAACTGGCTACATTACGACACTTAAGATTGGCCCAACAAGGTCAAGCCCAGGATACCCGTCATCCCATCGAATTGCAAGTGGAATTTGAAAGCATAGCCAAAAGTGTCAATGATGACCTTAACCGGAAGTTATCGACCCATTTTCATGACGATATTGTTGTCAAACGCCCCTTCAATTGGGCAGTAGAATATCCCGAAATCTTTCTGGATGAGGATGGGCTGCTTAAGGAAAATGGCGGATTCACGTTTGTCGTTGGCAACCCGCCCTATTTAAGTGTTGATGATACCTTTGGCCAAAATTCAGCGGATGCGGCCTATCTGAAAGAGGCGTTTGAGGACATTTGGGCTGGAAAAAGTGATGTTTACTACTACTTCATCCGCCGGGCGTTAACTTTGCTGGCTTCCGGTGGTCATATGGGATTCATCACCGCCAGATATTACCTGGAAGCCTACTATGCCAAAAAATTGCGCCAGACAATTTTGAACGAAGCCGCAATCCGGCAGGTGGTAGACTTTGGCGATTATACCGTTTTTGCCAGGGTGGGCACCAAAACGTGTATTACCTTGCTGCACCGTCAAAAAGATGCCTCATCAAGAGAGGCCAATCATCTGCTGTTCGACCGCGTGCCCCACAAAAACATCGACGTTCTGTCCTTTTTAGAGTCTTTCAGAAAAACAGCCCATCGGTTCAGTCAGGCCAGCCTCGACAGCGATAGTTGGAATTTGTATGGGGCCGACGTCGCCCAGATTATCCGGCACATAGATACCGGAACCACCCCGCTGGGAGATTTAGCCTTCATCGGACAAGGTATGCAAACCGGTCGAAACTCGGTCTTCGTAGTCGATAGAGCCACCCTGGATCGCTACCAAATAGAGCCGGAACTGGTGCGTAAGAACATCAAAAATCAAGATATTACCCCGTACAATCTTGGTTTTCGAGGGTTGTATCTGATTTATCCCGAAGATGTTGACAATTTAGATCAGTATCCTAATACCAGGACTTATTTGGAGGAACATCGACAGACTTTAGAGAGCCGGGCCGCCTTTAAGCGGGGCGATTGTGCCTGGTGGCAATTTACCTGGCCGTTACATAAAGAAAGATACAACGCGCCGAAAATTGTCACGCCCTATATTGCTCCTAACAACCGCTTTGCCCTCGATGCAATGGGGGAGTATGTGGGGTTGACCGATACCAACGCCATTTTCGCCACAGATGACTCCCCGGATTTACGGTATCTGTTGGCCCTCCTCAATTCAAAATTGCTCAATTTCCGCTTTCGGTTCATTGGCAAGGCGAAGGATTACCGGTATGAGTACTTTGAAAATGGGTTGGTCAAAATTCCCATCAAATTGGCCGACGAGAAAACTATATCGGAGGTCGTAACCTTGACCCAACGGATGGTAGACCTTCATTTTGTGCGCCAAACGGTCATTGATCAATTTTTGGAGTCGCTCACCGCGACGGTTTACTCCTCGCGCAACTTTTACCGGGCCTATTACAACCACAGTGAGTATAAAGGTAAATCCATTGATCGGATAGGCCCGGCGGATGCCAATGCCAAAGGGACAGTGGTGGGTATAACGGTTCGTGAGGAAAAAACCGCGCTGGTCGTTCACATCATCGAAGAAACAGCCGGGAAAAAATTGTTGATTACGCTTGATGTGCCTGATGATGATCTCCGCCGCTTTCTGTTGTTGGCTTTAGAGGCCGATCTGTTTGCAAACCGTCTCAAACAAATTTGGTCACGTGGTCGTTTGCTGAGTGGCACATTGGAAGCATTGACCGTGCCCGTTTTGATAGAATCTTCGGCCACGCTCAATATCGAGCAGATTCATCAATTGATGGCCGAGGTCAGAACAGAGGCCACTATTCGCATTGGTCAGCAACTCCAAGATCGCGCCCCACAAATACAGGAGCCGTTGGCGTTTGGGGCCATCGACACCGAAATTGCAGCCCTCTATCAAAAAATCGACAGCAT
>CAZWZZ010000177.1:0-9632 GCA_964638395.1 uncultured Caldilineaceae bacterium | reverse complement strand
CCCCCCCCCCCCCCCCCCCCCCCCCCCCCCCCCCCCCCCCCCCCCCCCCCCCCCAACATCGAAGGCAATATCAAGCAAATTGGGAGGTGTTATATGAAATCGGGCAAGCCTTATCGGCAGCGTAAATCGCCGCGATTATCCGGCTATGATTATAGTCAGGATGGAGCCTATTTTGTCACCATTTGCACTTACCAAGGCGGCCATTTCTTTGGTCCGGTGGTTGAGGGCCAGATGCAATTAACCCCGATTGGACAGGTGGCCGAGCGTTGTTGGCGGGCGATCCCCGATCATTTTCCGGCGGTGGAACTTGACGAATTTGTGGTGATGCCTAACCATTTACACGGTATTTTATGGCTGCGGAGAAGCAAGGCTGCTTTGGGGACGATTGTTGGAAACTTTAAGGCCGCTGTCACCCGTGAAAGCCGCCGCGACCTTGATCCCGAGTTAGGGAGATTATGGCACCGGAGCTATCATGATCATATTATTCGTACTGAGCAGGATTTAATGCGTATTCGGAAATATATCAAGCATAATCCTCAGCGTTGGCAAGAGGATAAATTTTTTATTCACAAGCCGTAAATTTTGAGGCAAGAGAGCTGTTCCCCCACCCCCCTCGTAGGGGCGGCTCGTAGGGGCGGCGAGGGGGGGTACGAGGTGGCATATATTCTCTCCCTCGGACGGGCGGCATATATGCCGCCCGTCCGAGGGAGAGGTGAGGATTCCCAAAAATCAGCTATGAAAATTCCCTACGTCATCGACAACATCGACACCCGCCTGAGCGACATCCTGAACGGGCTGTTGCGGCGGGAGCCGGAGCAGGCGGTCGATATCGCTACGGCCTACTTTAGTATTCGCGGCTTCGAGCAGGTGCGGACGACGCTGCCGGGGGTGCGCCGCTTGCGGCTGCTGCTGGGGGATAAACCGCCGGATGGGGCGGCGGTGGGGCTGCAACCCGACTCGGCTGCCTTTCTGCGCCACGAACTGAACGCCGAACCGCTGACCGAGGCCACCCAACGGCTGGTTGAGGATTTGATCCGGCTGCTGCGGCGGGAGACGGTCGAGGTGCGGCTGTACGTCGGCCACCCCCCCGGCCAGGGCGGACGACGGGCCTTTCTGCACGCCAAATGTTACCTTTTTTATGGAGGCCGGGCCGGGCAGATGGCCCTCTTCGAGCGGCTGAACCCCATCGTCGGCATCGTCGGCAGCAGCAACTTCACCGGGCCGGGGCTGGTCAGTAATCGGGAGCTGAACCTGGTCCATAAAACGCTCCTGACCGATGCCGAAATCGACGATCCCCAGGCCCGGGCCGAGGTCAGCCACCACGCCCTGGAGCGGGTCAACGAGCGCATCAACCCGGCCAACCAACATCTGCTCAAAAGCGAAATCGGGGCCAGGGCCATCCTCGATCTGGCCCACTGGTATGAGGCCCAATGGCAGCAGGCCCTCGACTTCAAGCGCGACCTGATCGACCTGCTGGAAAATTCCAAATTTGGCGGGCGGGAGTACACCCCCTACGAAATCTACCTCAAGGCCCTGTATGAATATTTCAAGGATGATCTGGGGGATGAGACCGGGCTGCCCGGAACCCGCTCGGCGGTCGATCTGGCCGAATTTCAGGCCGACGCTGTGCGGAAGGCTCGCCGCATTTTGGCCCAGTATGATGGGGTTATCGTGGCCGACTCGGTCGGTCTGGGCAAAACCTGGATCGGCAAAAAGCTGCTGGAGGATTACGCCTACCATCTGCGCCAGAAGGCGCTGGTCATCTGCCCCGCCTCGCTGATCCCGATGTGGGAGCAGGAGTTACGCAGCGCGGCCATCGCCGCGACCATCGTCAGCCAGGAGCGGCTGGCCATCGATGGCTTCGACGCCCGCCACCTGGCCGATGTCGATGTCATTCTGGTTGATGAGGCCCACAACTTCCGCAACAAGCTGGCCAAGCGGTATCTGCAACTGGAAACCATCCTGGCCGCCAATGGGCGACGGGGGCGGGCCGGGGGGCGCAAAAAGCTGATCCTGCTGACGGCCACGCCCATCAACAACAACATCTTCGATCTCTACAACCAGATCAACCTCTTCACCGGCAACGACCGAACCTACTTTGCCGCGGCCGGCATCGGCGATCTGTACAAATATTTTCTGGCCGCCCGCCGGGAGTCTATCGAGGCCGGCAGCATCCGCATCTTCAACCTGTTGGAGGAGGTGGTGGTCCGCCGCACCCGCCAATTTATCCGGCGGGCCTACCCGGAGGCCACCATCCGGGGCCAAACGATCCGCTGGCCCCAGCGCCGGCTGCACACGGTCCAGTATGATCTGGAGGCCACCTATGAAGGCTTCTACAGCCAGATTGTGGGCCAGATCGAAGGGCTGAATCTGGCCCATTACAATCTGGAAAGTTACAAATGGGCCGATCAGGAGCAGGATGAGTTTGAGCTGGGGCGGCAGGCGGCCCTGGTGGGCATCTTCAAGAGTCGCTTTCTGAAGCGGCTGGAGTCGAGCATCGACGCCTTTCGCATCTCCATCCGCCGCGCCCTCGAATTTGCCCAAACCTTCGCCGATTACGCCGCCCAGGATATTTTGCTGGACTCGGCCTCGTTTCGGCAGGCTATGCGGCTGCTGGCGGCAGATGATGAGGATGACGCGGGGAGCGACTCGACCGAGGCCGACCACCCCCGCTCGCGGGCGGCGGCGCTGGCGGCTCAGGCGGACGCCGGGCAGATCATCGCCGGGCTGCCCCGCCTCAACAGCAAACAGTATGACCTGGCCGCGCTGCAAGAGGCCCTGGCCGAGGATATCGCCGCCCTGAGCCAGATTTGGGCCGAAATCAAAGAGATCGGCCTGGCCCACGACGCCAAGCTGGAGCGGCTCAAGGCGCTGCTGGCCGGGGAGCTCACGGGGCAAAAGGTGATTCTCTTCACCTACTACAAAGATACGGCCCGTTATCTGTATCAGGCCTTGCAGAGCGCGGAGAATGACGCCTGGCGGGCCGCCCTCAACCGGCCCCATATCCGGCGCATCGACAGCAGCCTCAGCCCGGTGGATCGGGCCAAAATTGTGGAGGCTTTTGCCCCGCTGGCCGGGGGCTTGCCCCAACCGGAGCGGGAAATCGACATTCTGATCTCGACCGATGTGCTGTCGGAGGGGCAGAATTTACAGGATTGCGGCTATCTGATCAATTACGATCTCCATTGGAACCCGACCCGCATGGTGCAGCGGGCGGGCCGGATTGATCGCCTGGGGACCCCTTTCGAGACGCTCCATATTTACAATATGTTCCCCGAACGGGCGTTGGAGGCGCTGCTGGGGCTGGTGCGACGCCTGACGGCCAAGATTGATGTCATCAACCAGACCGGCTTTCTGGATGCCAGCGTGTTGGGCGAGGTGGTCACGCCCCGCGATTTCAACACCCTCAAGCGGATCGCCGAGGCGGATGATAGCGTGGTGGAGGCGCAGGAGTCTTTCCTGGAGTTGGCCAGCAGCGAGGCGTTGCTGGCCGAGCTGCAACGGGTTCTCAGCACGGAGGCCCACACCTGGCTGACCGATCTGGATGACGGCATCCACTCCGGCCTGGAGCGGGCGGAGAGCCGGGGGCTGTTTTTCTACTTTGCCGCGCCGCGCCCTGGCGGAGCCACGAACAGGGAGGGCCGGCTCCATTTTTGGCGCTATTATGACCTGACCAGCCGCAAAATCATCGACAACCGTTACCAGATTATGCAGCTTATCGCCTGCGCCCCCGACACGCCCCGCTTCCCACCCCCCTACCAAGAGGTAGACGTGTTCGAGGTGCAGGAGCGGGTCATCGCCTCGATTCTGGGGGAGGTTGAGCAGCAGGAGGTGGTCACTCTGGTCAACAAACCGGTGGCCGAGGAGCAAACCACGGTGGCCCAAATTCTGCAAAGCCATCTGAACCACCCCGATTTTGAGCGGAAGACGCTGCGCCAACTGCGCCAATTTCTCAAGCAGCCGTTGGTTGGGGCGTCGGTGCGGCAGTTGCGGCAGGCTCTACAAAGCTACAGCCTGAGCAACGACGTGGCCGCCCTGATCGAGGTGGTCAAAACGCTCTACGCCCAGCAAGGGGCGATCGAATCGCCCGAAGCAGCGGCGGACACGCCCCCCTCGGAACGGCTGACCCGGGCCGATCTGCGGTTGATTTGTTATGAGTATATTTATGGGTAACGGTTCGTGTTATTAGTTTTCCGCCGTCGAAATATGTAAATTGATGATGCCGTCCGAAATCGCGTCTATTCGCCGCTCGATATAACTATGAGTTACGCAGTTGACGCTCTGAGCGGGTTTGCAACCCTCGAATACGGCGGTTAGTGCGAAGCCTCCCCGTGGGACAAACCGCCTTGGAGCCAACCACGTAACTCCTAATAACAACGAATCTTGGGGATTTAACGAATTGATTCGGTCAATCCTCTTGATTCGTTGTTGTAGTCGGCGAGCCCCGAAACCGGAACAATTTAGCAAACTGTTCTACGAACGGCTGGGCGGCTCGAACGTGGTGCGGATGATGTAGGTATAAATCCGCTTGCCCTCGATCTCCTCGGCGAAATCGAGCGTGTCCGTCTCGGTATGTTTGTGGCTAAAGACAACGTAATACCCCTCGCTCAACCCCTCAGAGGCCAGGTAAGCGGCTAATTGCCGTTTGCCCTTTTGGAAATAATGCGTATCGGTAAAAACTTTCGTTTCGATGATATAACGTTGGCCGCCATAGAGGATCAGAATATCGGTTCGTCCCCGACCGGTGGGCACTTCAATAAAGGTCTCCCCGCCCAAACGCTCGATAAAAAAGTTAATGAAGCCATCGAGGGAATAATGCCAGGCCGCCTCTTTGAGGGTCTCGGTATCAAAAGCGCGGAAGCCTCGGCGGTGGACATACTCCCGATATTTGACCAGCAGGGCGTGGAGGTCCAGGCCGTCCGGGGTGACGTAGCCGCTCACCGTTTCGTGGGGCGAGGTCAGGTAATGCTGGCTTTCGCCGTTGAGCAGGGGGCGAAAGGCGGCGATCAGGGCTTTGCTGTAGAGGGGAATGGTCACCTCGACGTAGCCTTCGACCTGGTCGATGACCCCGTTGGCGTACAGATAGGCGATGTCGGGGTCGTTGACGGTGAAGGGAAGCGGCTCATCAGCGAACAAGAGCCGTAGCATAAAGGGCTGTTTTTCTCTGGCTTTTTGGACGATGTTGAGGATGTTTTTGTCAAAGCGACGGGTCAGGAAATATTTGAGGGTGGGATAAAAATGGGCCATCGTCACCGGCTGCTCTCGGTCGGTGGCCATTTTTTCGACCAGATGACCACACAGGGCGCAGACCAGGCCCGGTTGGCCCTGCGTGTTGTCATAAATGGCCTTGATGACCGCCGCCTCGAAGGGTTGGCCCGACTCGATGACGTACTGCTGGATCAGGTTTTCGACTTCGGCGACGGTGAAGTAGGGCAGTTGTAGTTCATCGACCACGTTGAAGGGGGAGGCCGAGGAGACGACCAGTTCGGCGATGGTGCTGACCCCGACCAGCATCAGGGCGTGGAGGGCGTGGTACTGTTTTTGTTGGTACAAACGACGGAACAGGTGCATCAAGTCGCTGAGAACGTCGTCGGAGACATCCTCAAATTCATCGATGACCAAGACGAGGGTCTGTCCTTGCCCACGCAGCGCCTCCAGCAACAGTTCCAGGTCGAACGGATCGTTAAGTGTGACCTTCAGATCAAGCTGGACTTGGGTCAACTCCCGCTGGAGGTGATGGCTCAAGGCGGCATAGAAGCGAGGCTGGGGTAAGTTTTTTAGACCCTCGAAGCTGATCCAGATGGGCGTATACCCGGCCTGCCGCAGAGGGGGAAAGAGGAGCTGAAAATAGGTGGTTTTCCCCGCCTGCCGGGGGGCAAACAGGGTGAAGTACCGCCCCTCATCGACCAGCGTTTGGCCGGTGGCGATCAAGGCTTCCCGCATGACGGTGTAATGTTTGGCCGGGTCGCACGGCCCCGACGTGTTGAAGTAACGCATCCTGCCCCTCCTATTTGAGCCTATTGAGCCTATTGAGCCGAGTGAGGGTATTGTAAGTCAGGCTCAAGGGGGTGTCAATTCAAGAATAGGTTGCGGCCTGAGCGGGCATAAGGATGCCCTCACCACTACGTTTTGTCTCTCTCGCCGGGTCGTGTTATTATCCGTCTTAACAATTTAGGCTCTATGAGCTTTTATGGGGTAGCGACCGCATCCCAATGCGGGAGCGGGCATAAGGATGCCCTCACCACAAAAAATCTCAGAGAGCCCAATTTATTTTGCCACAGGGAGGCAGACCAATGAACAGTATCAGCCGCCAGGAACTATTTGATAAAATCCGCAATACGCGGGCGGAGCATAAAACGCCCGACCTGAGCAAAACCAATCTGGTTGATATGGACCTCAGCCAGCAGGATTTGTTGGGCGTCAGTTTTCAAAATGCCGATCTGCAAAGCTGCACGCTGGAGGGGGCCAATTTACGCAATGCCAACCTGCAAGGGGCCAAGCTGGGCGGGGTCAATCTTCGCCAGGCCGATTTGCAGGGGGCCACGCTGGAAGGGGCCGATTTGAGCGAGGCCGATTTGCAGGGGGCGAAGTTGTCCGGCTGTAATTTGCAGAAGGCGAATCTCCAAAATGCCGATTTGCAGGGGGCTGATATGACCCAGGTTGATTTGACCAAGGCCACCTTGCAGGGGGTCAAGCTGCAAGGGACTACCTTGACCGGGGCCAATTTGGAGGAGCAAGACCTGCATCTGTTTGATTTGAGTACAACGACGCTGCAAGGGGCCAATCTGAACAGCACCAATCTGGCCGGGGCGGATCTGGCCGGGCTGGATTTGGGCGAGGTGACGCTGCAAGGGGCCAATTTGGAGGGGGCAACGATGCAAAATGTTGATTTGCACGGGGCCAACCTCAACAAAATCAGCGGCTTCCTCAGCAAAAAAGAGACCAAGCTGTCCGGCGTCGATCTGAGCGGGGCCAACCTGGCCGAGGTGCAGATGCAGGAGGCTGATTTGCGGGCCACCAAATTAAGCGGGGTCATGTTCACCCAGGCTGATCTGGAGGAGGCTAATCTGCAAGGGGCCAATTTGCAGGGGGTCGATCTGCGGGAGGCCAACCTAAAAAACGTCACTTTAGATGAGGCCAATCTGCAAGGGGCCAACCTCCAACAGGCGAACTTGCAGGAGAGCAGGGTGCAGGGGGCCAATTTACAGGAGGCCAATCTGCGGCGGGTGAAGTTGCAGGAGAGCAACTTGAAAAACAGCAATCTGCAAGGGGCTAATTTGCAGGGGGTCGATCTCCAGAATGTCCAGTTGCAGGGGGCGAATCTGTCGGCGACTCAGCTTCAGGGGGCCGATTTGAGCGGGGCCAACCTGAGCGGGGCCAACCTGAGCGGAGCCAATCTGCAAGCCACCTGCCTCAAAGGGGCCACCTGCGACGACCAGACCCAATGGTCGCCTGATTTTGATGTGACGTTGGTCTGTGGGTTGAGGTCGGCGTAGGCGTACAGAATGAGCGTGCAGCTAACCCCGCAAGATCAAGCGCTGCTGGCCGGGGCGGAGGGCCAGGCGGTCAAAATGGCCATGTCCATCATCCTGCGCATGGCCCAGTTCCACGCCGCCACCGCGTTGCTGGACATCAGCCAGGCCCACATCGACAGTTCGATCTATATGGGCCAGGCCGGGCTGGAATTTGCCGAGCGGCTGGCCGGCTGGGGCGCTCAGGTCAAGGTGCCGACCACCCTCAACGTCAGCGCGGTGGATGAGCATCATTGGCAGGAGTGGGCCGTCGAGCCGGAATGGGCCACTCAGGCCCAGCGCCAGATGGTCGCCTACGAGCAGATGGGCTGCCGCCCGACCTGGACCTGCGCCCCCTATCAGGTCGATCTCATCCCCACCTTTGGCCAGCAGGTGGCCTGGGGCGAGTCGAACGCCATCGTCTTCGCCAACTCGGTGCTGGGCGCTCGCACCGAACGGTATCCCGATTTGCTGGACATCTGCGCGGCCCTCACCGGGCGCGTGCCGGCCGTCGGCCTGCACCTGACCGAAAATCGGGCCGGGCAGGTGTTGATGCCGCTGGTTGATGTCCCCTTGGCCTTGCAGCAGGATGACTCCTTCTACCCCGTCCTCGGTCATTTGATGGGCCAGATCGCCCGCGACCGCATCCCGGTCATCACCGGCCTGCGCCACAGCCCAACCGAGGATCAATTCAAAGCTCTCGGCGCGGCCAGCGCCTCCTCCGGCACGGTGGCCCTCTTCCACGTCGTCGGCCACACCCCCGAAGCGCCGACCGTTGAGGCTGCGTTTCAGGGCGGTGAGCCGCAGGAAACCGTGCCGGTCACGCTGGAACGGCTGCGCCGGGCGCGGCAAGAGTTAACCACCGCCAGCGGCGAAACGCTGGATATGGTCATCCTCGGCAGCCCCCACTTTTCCCTGGCCGAATTTCAGCAGTTAGCCCCGTTGGTCGATGGCCAAAAGAAGCATCCCGATGTTCAATTTTTGATTACCTCCAGCCGGGCGATGGCTATGCTGGCCGAGAAGGGCGGCGTGTTGGAGCCGCTCAAGCGGTTTGGGGCCAAACTGACCGTCGATACCTGCATCCTGGCCTCGCCGATGCTGCCCCCCGACATCAAGCGGCTGATGACCAATTCGGCCAAATATGCCTACTACGCCCCCGGCATGCTGGACACCGAAATCACCTTCGGCAGCCTGGCCGACTGCGTCCAATCGGCGGTCGAAGGGCGCGTCGTGCGGGATGAGTCGCTGTGGGGGTCAGCGTGATTTATCGACCGGACCACCACAACCCTGTACACTCCGGGACGATCAGCCACTGATTTTCGATAACCTTCTGGGCCATTTCATCCCCAAAAAAGAAACGAAGCAGGGCCTCGGCTTCGGCCAGCGACTCAAATTTGTAATCGGTCCGAATCCAGGTGGCGTCGAAGCCGAGGTCATTTTCCAGAAAAGCGTAATAATCGGCCAGGGCTTGCGTGGGCGGGCGAGGCGTCTCGAAACCGGTTCCTAACGTTTCCAGAATGATGGCCGTCCCACCGGGCCGCAACAGCCGCCGCATCTCGCCGACAGCCTGGCCGATTTCTTCGCGCCAGCCCGCCCCGGCCCAGGCCGTCGAGTGGCCGAAGCTCCAACCGGCCAGGGCGATGTCGGCCACGCCATCCGCGACCGGCAGGCGGCGATTGTCCCCCACCGCGACCCCCCAGTTATCCAGCCCCAACGTTTCCAATTTAGCCACCGCCACATCCAGCATCGACCGGGACAGGTCGAAGGCTTGGATATGCTTGACCAGCGGGAGCAGCCGGCAGGTCAGCCGCCCCGTGCCCGCGCCCATCTCCACCACCTCCAGCCCCGCCAGCGGCCGAATTTTGTTGAGGGCCGGCAGAATGTGCCCCTGATGATCCTCACAGGCGACCAGTTGCTCATACCGGCCGGCCTGGTGTTGGTAGATCTCTTGAAAATGGTCACTCATAATGGGTCTCCCTCGTTTTACCAATCGGCGATTGGTCAGTATACTGGATGGGCAGTGATCGAGCGAAAGATCGAGCGAAAGTAAAGTAAGATTTTCATTTTTGATAGGAGTTACGCAGTTGAGCGACAAACGCATCCTGAGTAGGCGGTAGCCGT
>CAZWZZ010000176.1:1215-9637 GCA_964638395.1 uncultured Caldilineaceae bacterium | reverse complement strand
GTAGAGACAAAGCTGTGGCGGCTGTCTGGCGGATGGGGCAGGCAAAGTCGCTCGCCCTGTGGCGTCTCAACCACGGTCAGCCGGCCCAGGGCGCGGAGCTGACCCAGCAGGCGCGTCACCGTTTGGCGCGTGGCGCCTACTGCCGAAGCAAGCTGTTGGTGGGTCAGCCGCACCTCTAGCCGCACTCCCTGGGCATGAGGCTGGCCAAACTGCTCGGATAGCAGCTCCAAGATGCCTAAGATGCGCTGTTCGGTATGGGGGTGGGCCAGCCGGGCCGCCCAAGCCTCAATCTGCTGAAGCTGGGCACGCAGCCGCTCGGCAAACAAGGGTTGCCGAACGGCTGTGGCCCACGGATAGATATTTAACGTGGTGCCGGTGTGCGCGACCAGTTGCAGGCCACATTCATCATTGGGATGTGTCACCAGCCACTGCCGGGGGCCGTACAGTCCCAGCAAGGTGTTTAATCCATCGGGCTGGCAAGCCATCAATGCCACCACGCCTTGTTGTACTTCCAAAACGTCATCCGGCTCCAACAAAATCAGATCACCTTCGCGGTAATCGCGTCGGCGGGTTATGGGCGTAAGCCCCAGGTTGCGCCGGACGGGATGATTCAGGGCAGCCAGGGCGTTGCGAACTAACGAAACGGCCATCGCCGGCGCCAACCCGGAGAGTACCGCCAACGCCCCGGCCCGGTAGGCTTGAGCTTGGATCGCTGGGTCCGGTTCGGGCGTCCAGGCCAGCCAGGGCAGCGGCAGGCTACCCAGCCCGGTTAACAACGGCTCAAGTGGCTGACCCGGATCAATGGACACGACCACCAGGTTGAACGCGCCAAACTCATCCACATCAGTCAGGCTATGAACCTCTGGCAGTAGCGTCAGACTATACCCGGCCCGGTGCAGTTGCTCAACAACGCTAAATGCCGGCGACCACGAGCCAACCAGCAGCAACTGGGCGCTTGGTCCGCACATCGTTAGCTGACCGCCAACACGGTCACTAAACCGCCCTCTTCGCCGACTGCCAATCGTCCGTCATCCGGCGACCAGACAATTTGGGATACCGCGCCGTCAAAACGGCTCTGGCTCAGGGCGCGTTGATTCCGGGCCGGCTGCCACAGCGCCACCAGGCCATCCTGCCCGGCGCTGGCCAATAACTCGCCGCGATGCTGGTAGGCTAACATTGTTAGCAACGCTTCGTGTTGTTCCAGCATTTTGGGTTTGGTTCCTTCCGGTCCTTTGCCGGAGCAGTCCCAAACTATCACCGTACTGCTGCCGCCAGTAGCCAGGTAGCGGCTGGTACAGTTCCAAGAAAGCTCGCGCACTTTGGTGGGATAGCCCCACATTTGCGAATCTTTGCCACTGGCGGTATACCAGAAGTGAACGGTTGAGTCCTGATCGCCGGTGGCGATGTATTTGCCGTCGGGGCTCCAGGCCAGCACCAGGCTAGAGCCTTTCCATTCAAAACGGCGCGGGTTGTCCGGCTGCTCAGGCCGGCGCAGGGTGACGCCGCCGTAAGCAATGGCCGCAATCTCCCCGCCGCCGGGCCGCCAGGCAATGTCGGCGATGGTACTGGCGTGGTCGGCGTGCTGGTGCAGCAGGTTGCCGTCGGCATCCCACAGGCGCAGTTCCCGCCCCGCCGCCGAGGCCAGCAGGTCGCCCGCCGGGTTCCAGGCCACATGCTCCACCCAGGCCGCGCCGCCGGGCCGTGACCACAACTCGGCGCCGGTGGATGCCTCCCATAGCTTCACCTGTCCATCCTGCCCGCTGCTGGCCAGCCGGCCCTGCTCAGGATGCCAGCTTAAATCGGTGGTGCCAAAGCCGTGGCCGGGCAAGGTATGGCGCACCTGGCCCGACTGGGCATCAAGGAGCGTGATTGGCCCTTCAACCGCCGCCGCAGCCAGCAGGGTTCCGTCCGGCGACCAGGCCAGCCGGATGACAAAATCATTGATGTTGGCCTGCCAGCGGGTACGCAAACTACGTCCGGTTTGCCGGGCCGGGCGTCGTTTTTTTAGGCCAGACATGCATTAAATCCTTTGTTCAGGGCGTCTCTATCCAGGTTGCGGCCAATAAAAATCAGGCTGTTGCGACGCGGCTCGTTGCCCCAGGGGCGGTCGGCCCGGCCGTCAAAGAGCATGTGTACCCCTTGAAAGACGTATCGCTGCGGGACATCGGCAAAGCTGAGGATGCCTTTCATCCGGAAAATATCCGGCCCCTGAGTCATCAACAGGTTACCCAGCCAGCCGTTAAACTTTTCCAAATCCAGATCGCCGGGCGTGGTGATGCCCACCGATGTCACCTCCTCGTCATGTTCGTGCGGCGGCTTGAACTCTCGCTCAGCCAGTAGGTCGCAGCATTGGTCTGGCCCGTCCAGCGCCAGATCAAACTCGCTCGGATGATGTTCTGTGAACAGGCCGTACAGCCCCGGCTGCTCGATTTCAAGGCTGAAAACCATCTCTCGACCGGTCTCCACAGTTAGCGGCAGGCGGTGCAGGCTTGGGCCGGGTACAATAGCCGCACCGTTGTACCACAAGGCTTCGTCGCGGGCGGCAAAAGCCATTTCAGCCGGATAGAGCGCCTCATCCTGCTGCAATTCCGGGGCGGCCAGCGGCACCAGGGCCACATCCATTTTGGGGTCGTCCGGCCCCTCTTGCAGCACCAAATTGTAAGAACCGGCCGGCAGTTTATAGACCCCAGCCCATTCAAAGGGATACTCTCGCTCCATAAATTTGGGATCGACCTCCAAAGCACGGTCCAGGTCGAAACCACCCTGGTCGAGAATGTTGTCCATCCCGATGATCGCATCTTGGGTACGATAAATCTTGGCGGCGGCGTTCATACTTTTGATGCGAGCCTCAAGCTGATCCAAATCTGAGGGCGAAACCAGATCGGTTTTGTTCAGCAAAATAACATCGGCAAAAGCAATCTGCTCTTGCGCCTCTTCGGCGTCGTCAATATGTTCCCAAATATGTTTGGCATCTACCAGGGTGACAATGGCATCCAGCTTGAGCAGGCCGGCCATTTCATCATCCATAAAAAAGGTTTGGGCCACCGGGCCGGGGTCGGCCAGGCCGGTGGTTTCGATCATAATGTAATCGAAGCGATCCTTGCGTTTCATCAGGCTGCCCAAAATGCGGATTAAATCGCCGCGCACGGTACAGCAGATGCAGCCGTTGTTCATCTCAAAAATCTCTTCCTCGGCCCCAATGACCAGGTCGTTATCCACGCCCACTTCGCCAAATTCATTTTCAATTACGGCGATGCGCTTGCCGTGGTTTTCGGTGAGAATACGGTTGAGCAGGGTGGTTTTACCAGAGCCTAAAAAGCCGGTTAAGACGGTAACCGGCACGTGACCATTTGAATCCTTGTTTTGTAGCATCTTAATGCCTCCTCAGCGTTATATATTATGGTTGATAATTTGAATAGTTCTTAGCCAAGGCTACCACGTCCGACAGGGTGACCTCGACCAGGGCTTTATGTTAGGCGAGTTCCCGGCAAGTTAATCATTGGGTATGTTATCTCCATTTCTGCTACTTTTCTGCGGCCATATCGCGGGCATCATACACACGGGTTACGCCATTCCAGACCGATTGAATATCCGCTTCGGTTTCAGTCGGGGGCAGATTTTCGGCCAGGCAGGCTTCAAAGTGGGCCGCAAGAAAATCTGCATCAACCCCGCCCTCACTGCCAATGACCACAATTTGGCTATAGGCTCTCTGTTCACCCCACGGCTGGCCCAAGGTTAGCGATGCCCGTTTGCCCACCAGGTGAAACACACTCTGCCGCTCAGACTCGGCCACCACCAGTTTGCCTTTGGCCCGGTAGATGGTAGCCGGCAGGTTGCGGATAGCCTCTCTAACCGCCTGGTAATTAAACGGTTTGTCTGTTGTATAACTCCAGCTATCAAATACCATAGTGTGGTCGTGGTGATGGTGATCATGATCGTGATCGTGGTCATCATGGTGATGATCGTGATCGTGAGCATGGTCATGCGGCTTGTGGTTGGTTTTGGCGGCGTGAACGTGGATATCAAGGGAGTTATCAGTGTGCTGGAGTCGCTCTGGTTCAAAAGCCCCTATGCCTAACAGTAGACGCAGTGGCACCCGGCCATAACTACATTCCAAGATGCGGGCTTCTGGCTCTAGTTGAGTGATAAACGATCTTAATTCGGCTAAATCGGCCGGCTCAAGCAGGTCCGTCTTGTTTACAACAATGATGTCGGCGGCTAGCAGTTGAGCCAGGGCTAACACCCGGTAGTAGCCTTCCAGCGACGGAACGCCTTCAGCGTCAATAACAGCGATGATGCTGTCAAGGCGCGTTTGTTGGTTTAATTGGGGCGTACGAATAAAGGTTAGCCCTACACTGCGAGGATCAGAGACACCGCTGGCCTCGATGATGATATACTCCGGCGGCTCGGGCCGCTGCAACAGTTGCAGGGTCGCCTCCTTCAGGTCGTCCCGAATTGAGCAACAGATGCAACCGTTAGCCAAACTGACGGTTTCGCCCTCAACGCCGACCACCAGTTGGCTGTCGATATTCACCTCGCCAAAGTCATTCACCAGCACCGCCACCCGCAAGCCGTGGTCGCTGTGCAGAATGTGGTTGAGCAACGTTGTTTTGCCTGCTCCCAGAAAACCGCTGATAATCGTGACCGGGATGCGTGTCCTATCTGCCTTATCTTGCGACATGCTTATTTTTCCTCCTGGTTTGTTTTGAATAAAATCAACCTGAACGCCATAAATCTCGTACCCACTCAACCGTGGTTTCCAGCGGATGGCTCCAAAACGAGACATTTTTAGCCAGGCTGGCCTCAAACTGCGCTTGCAGCCAGTTTGGGTCGAGGCTGTCGGCGGCCCCAATCATCACAACATGGGATTGCCGCGCCTGCCCGTTCCACGCTTCGCTGAGTCCAATCTGCGCCCGCTTGCCGACCACCTGCAAAACAGCTTTCCGGTCAGGGGCGCGGTCAAGCTGCAAAATCCCTTTGGCCCGAAAGATCGTTACCGGCAGGTTGTCGATGGTTTTACGCAGCGCTTTGTATGAAAAAACCTCGTCGGTGGTAAATCGCCAGCTATCAAAAATCAGGGAGTGATCGTGATGATGATGATGATGGTGATCGTGGTCATGCCCGTTTTCCGCGTCGCCATGTTGGGCGTGGACATGAACATCCAACGTTTCTCGCGCTATCAACCGATCCAAATCGTATTGGCCCACCCCAATGATTAACGCCAACGGCACACGAGATCGGGTGGTCTCCAAGATTCGGGCTTCGGCTGACAATTTTTCTCGAATCAACTTATGGAGCTGCCCCAGTTGGTCTGCCTCGACCAAATCTGTTTTATTCAAGATGATGATGTCGGCCACAGAGACCTGGCTCCAGGCCAGATGCCAATTGTGGTCATACAGCCCGGTGAACTGCTCGCTGTCAACCACGGTAATGATGCTATCCAGGCGAAACAGGGGGGCTAACTGCGGCAAAAGCAGCGTGTGGGCCACAGCGATCGGATCAGACACGCCGCTGGTCTCGATGATGATGTATTCCGGCGCGTTGTCGTGATCGACCAGCCCCAACAAGGTCTCTACCAGATCGTCACGAATGGTACAGCAAATACAACCGTTGGCCAGGCTAATGCTATCCTCGCCGGTACTCCCAACGACCAGTTCGTTGTCGATATTTACCTCGCCAAAGTCATTGACCAGCACCGCCACCTGCAAGCCGTGGTCGCTATGCAGAATGTGGTTTAGCAACGTTGTTTTGCCCGCTCCCAAGAAGCCGGACAGAATGGTGATGGGAATAGGTTGGTCTTGGGTTGGATTCATTAATAGCTCCTTAACGTTGAGTCTTTTTTTGATTAGGTCTTTTTTTCCTTACGGGCGTTGGTCGAGGATAGCAACACAGGCAGTCAGGGCCGTGTGACAACGTCGGAGTTGTAGTCGGTTCCGCTAAATGACTCTCCCGGCCGGGGCTAAAAAATGAAAAAGAACTGATCCCTCGCACGGTGAATCTGCCGCGACAGATTGGGCAGGGGGGATGCTCTTCAATCTGATCGAAAGAGTATTTTTCTTCAAAGTCAGCCTCGCAAACCAGGCAGTGGTATTCGTAAGTCGGCATCGGCTTTACCACGCCTCATCATCGTCGGACACGGGGCAGTTCAGGCCATAGGCCGCCACCTTTAAAGCCTTCAGCGACAGCAGGGCGCACTTCAGCCGCGTTGGGCCGATGGATATGCCCAGCAGTTCCAGAATATCTTCCTTGCCGATCTGCTTGGCCTCATCCACTGTTTTGCCGGTCAGCAACTCGGTCAACATACTGGCGCTGGCAATGCTGATGGCGCAGCCGCGCCCGCTAAAACCGGCCCGGTCGATGATCCCGGCCTCGTTGACGCATAACTCAATCTGCACGTTATCGCCGCACAGCGGGTTGTGTTCTTCGTGGGCGTGGGTGGCGCAGCTCAATTTCTCGGCATTGCGCGGGTGGCGGTAATGGTCGAGAATATTTTCCCTATAAAGATCATCCATTGTTTTTCTCCTATCGGCGTACCGTTTCCCAAACCAGATGGGGTAACTCCGGCATAATCAGCTTTTCCAGGGCCAACTGCACGGCGTGGGGCGAGCCGGGCAGCGAAAAGATGAGCGCCCCGCGATAGACCCCGGCTGTGGCCCGCGACAACATCGCCGCCGGGCCGATTTCGGGGTAGCTCAACATCCTGAATAGCTCGCCAAAGCCAGGCAGCCGTTTTTCCAGCAGCCGGTCAACCGCCTCAAAGGTAGAGTCTCGTTTGGCGATGCCGGTACCCCCATTGAGAATGATGACCGCGCAATCGGCCTCAATCATCGTTTCGATCAACGCTGTAATCTGGGCGGCTTCATCCCGCACCAATTCGCGCCGGACAATGGTGTGACCGGCTTCGCTCAGTTGGGCAACAAGCAGGTCGCCGCTGGCATCCGTTTCGCGGGTGCGGCTGTCGCTGGCGGTGATTACCCCGCAACGTAACGTTTTGGCCGCCTCCTGCTCTACCCGTTCCTTATGTTCAAAATAACCACCTGTGGTCATCTTATTTCTCCTCACTTTCAATTTCCATTGCTAAATGGTGATGGCCTGACTCCAGAAAATCGGCGCCACAGCTTCCCTTTTCAGAATGGGAGGGGGCTGCCGGGAAATCGACCTGCTCGCCAGTTATCAGCCAACCCGAAGCGTGGATCGAGCGAGGCATTGAACTGGTGCAACGCCTCAAACAGCGTCGCCACTGCTTCAAAGTCGGCCGGGTCGGCTGTTCTTAGGTTTAACGTCGGCGTGACTTCAGTTTGCATTCGCCATCTCAAAAATTGGTCGGTAAGCGTCATGGTCAGTACCGTACCACTCAACCATCATCCGGGCGTACTCGGCCGCCCAGGCCGGGTCGGTGTACCAGCGTACACCCAAGTAGTCCGCCGCTTTGACGATGCCCAAAATAGCCTGGGCAATCTCCTCTTCGCTGTAATCCGGCCCGACCGGCACCAGCAGGTACCGGGCCAGATGTGCCGCCGTGGTTTGACCGGTCGCTGCCGCCGCGTAATGTAGGGGGCGCACCTCCGGCAGCCAGCAGACCGGGGTATTTTCCGCTTTGACGTAGGCATAGAAAGTAGCCACGTCAATGTCGTCGGGAATGTGCACCAACACGCCGTGAGCCAATCCGCCGGGCATGGCCGACAGGAGCGACAAACCTGCTGCTTCTTTCAGGCCGGTTTGTACCTGGTTCAGGACCATCTGCTGGCGCCCCACCACGCTCTCCCACCAGCGAAACTGGGCCAGCGCCCGTGTGGCATCCACATTACGCCGGTTGAGCTGCGCCGCGATCCGCTCGGCCAACTCAGCCTTTCGGAAAACCAGCAACGCTCCCACCGACCGCTCGTCGACTGCCAGATGTAGTCCATACAAGCTGACCTCTGCTGAGGGCGTGACCGGGCCAGGCAGGGTGTCGGCGCAGTCCAGCCAAACCGGGCCGCCAAAATTAACCGGCAGCGTGACCCCGGCCAGAGAGTGGCCCCAGGCCAACTGCACCGCCGGCGAGGCCACGTGCAGGGTTAAATCGGCATCCAGGTTGACAAAGTAAGGCTGTGCGCCCGCTTGTTTAATCGCCTCCACCAGCGGACGCGAGGCGTTGGCCGGCAGGGCCACCGGCTCGCCGGGCGATAGCTCGGCTGAGGCTAACAGCGCGGCCCGCGCTTGAGCCACGCTCTCCATCACCAACACCGGCAGCCCGCCCAACGCGGCAGACCATCGCTGCTCGACATCTTCCAACGTGGCCAAACCTTCCGGCTCGAAATCGGCTAACTCTAGCATTTGCCCCAGCGGTGGCTGCGCCCGGTACGTTGTATCACGAATGGACAGACCGTCCAATGCGCCGGGCGTTCAGAAGCCACCCAACCAGCGATATTTCCAATCAGTT
>CAZWZZ010000176.1:0-1115 GCA_964638395.1 uncultured Caldilineaceae bacterium | reverse complement strand
ATTTTCTCAGTTATGGATAAAATAAGAGGCTATTCATCCGACACTCTGGCCTCAAAGATGAGGCTGCTGTTGCGTAGCACTGGGTCGGTAGCCCATTGAGCCAACTCGCCCCAGCGCTGCGGATATTGGGCGATGAGCGGCCACACCTCAACCAGCGACAGCCCTAAGTCAGCTAAATCCTGCTCACTGTTGACAAACCAGTGGGCAGGAGCGCCAATCGCTTTGAGCCGCTGGCCAGCGTTAGCCCGATTCGCCTCGCCCATCACGTCGCCGGTAAGTGTCGCGCCGGGAAAACGCGCCTTTAGCCGTTTAACCAAAGCGGCGACCTGCTCCGGCTCAAAGAAAGAGAGCAGCCCTTCGGCGATAAACAGCACCGCTTCGCCTTGAGCCGGAGGCAGTTGATCTAACCAGCCTGTCTCCAACACCGACCCGGCTATCTGCTGCGACGAGTCTTCTTCGAGGGCAAACTCCTGCCGAAAGGCGATGGCCGCCGGCAAATCGACCGCCAGCCATTGCCTCCGGTTTAGCCCCAACCGGCTGGCGCGGGTCGAAAGCCCGGCCCCCAACTCCACCACCAGCGGCGCGGCCCGAGAGGCTACGAACCGCTCTGTCACCTCATCGACAATTTTAACTCGAATGGCGATGCCGGTTTGCATTTTCCAGTCATAAATCTCCTCAAAGTCATCAGGCCACGTCATCTGCTCAAACCAGGTTGCGGCCTGCGGATCACGAAACAACTTGTCAGCCTGTGCGTGTTCATCGGCCCGAGGGCGGAGGGTAAAAATCATCGTCCGCTCAATGGCGGATAAGTTAACCATTGACTTTGTCACAATACGGTTCTCCAAAACTGTCGCGGGCGACCACTCTTCACTGTTCACCGGCAGCTAACTGTTGACCAGGAATGGGTCGAGTGGTGGTTCGTCGCCCCAGTGCCATCGACTTGATCGTTAAACTTAGCAGGTAGGCTACCCCGGCGACCATAATAATGGTGGCCCCGGATGTCAGATTAAGAAAATAGGATAAAAACAGGCCGGTGGCGGTGAAGGCCATACTCAACAGCGCGGCCAGAACCATCATCTTCTTCATATCTTTTACGTACTGCCCGCTAATAGCCG
>CAZWZZ010000175.1:0-9666 GCA_964638395.1 uncultured Caldilineaceae bacterium | reverse complement strand
GGCTGCTGCGGTGGCTGATGCCCCGCCGCTGCCCGCTCATTCTCCAGCACCACGCCGAGCGGCCCTGGCCGGCGCGGACGCGCCCGATGCAGCGGTGGGGTCTCGGCGCGGCGGATGCCTTTCTCTTCACGAACGAAGCCCTGGCAGGGGAGTGGCGGGTCTGGGGCGGGCTACCGCCGTCGGCCCGCGTCCACGAAATTATGGAAACCTCCACCCCTTTCACCTACCAACCCCGCGCCGAAGCCAGGGCCAAAACCGGCCTGACCGGTGAGCCGCTCATTCTGTGGACGGGCAGCCTCAGCCGGCGCAAAGATCCGCTGACGGTGTTGGCCGGTCTGGCTCCAATTTTTGCCGAGCGGCCCACGGCCCGGTTCTATATGGCCTACTTGGAAGATGAGTTGCTGCCGCAGGTGCAAGCCGCTATCGAGGGTGATCCTGCATTACGGGACAAAGTGACGCTGTTGGGTCGCCTGCCCCACGCAGAGATCGAAGCCTACTACAACAGCGCCGATTTTTTTGTGCAAGGGAGCCATAGCGAGGGCAGCGGTATCGCCGTGTTGGATGCGTTGGCTTGTGGCGTCGTGCCGGTCATCACTGACATTCCGTCGTTTCGGACGTTGACCGGCGATGGCCAGGTCGGGGCGCTGTGGCCGGTCGGGCAGGCCGAGGCGTTGACCGGAGCGTTGCGGGGATTGCTAACCCGGCCCCACGAGAACCTTTCTCGCCGGGCCAGGGATTTTTTCAACCGTCACTGGCATTTTTCGGGGCTAGGACAGCGAGCCGTGTCGATTTACGAAACGGTGTGGGAGGATGATGACGATTGACCCTTCCGGCGACGATTTCGGTTTTGGTTTCGGTTTCGACCGCGCTTTGAGCCTTGTTTCCGCCCTTGTTTTCGGCCTTGCTTCTGGCCTTGCTTCTGGGAGGAGGAGGAGCCGTTGGGCGTGGGGCGCTTTTCAGGGTCGAAATCGCCGTAATCAAAGCCCATCAGACGCCGCCGCTCGATCCTGTCGCCCAACACCTTTTCGATGTCACGGACCATCCCTTCGTCGCTGTCGGCTACGAAGGTGAAGGCTTCGCCGCTCTGGTGGGCGCGGCCCGTGCGCCCGATGCGGTGGGTGTAGGCATCGGCGGTGTCGGGGATGTCGAAGTTGATAACGTGGGTGATCTCCTCGACGTCGATGCCCCGGGCGGCAATATCGGTGGCCACTAAAATGTCGTGCTTGCCATCACGGAAGCCGGTCATCGCTCGCTGCCGCTGGTTTTGGGACATATTGCCTTGCAGCGCCGCCGCGTTGTAGCCCTGTCTTTTCAACTTGTGGGCCAGGTTGCGGGCGCGGTGCTTGGTCCGGGTGAAGATCAATACCTGGCCGGTGGCCGTCGTTTCCAGCAGTTCAAAGATCAATTTGGTCTTGAGCGGCTTGGGAACCGGATAAAGGGCGTGGGAGACGGTTTTGGCCGGGGCGATCATGCCGATTTGGACGGTCTTCGGCTTTTTGAGGATGTCATCGGCCAGGGCGCGGATGTCATCCGGCATGGTGGCCGAGAAGAAGAGCGTCTGGCGTTGTTTAGGCAGTTGTTTGAGGATGCGGCGGATGTCGGGCAAAAAGCCCATATCACACATCCGGTCAGCCTCATCCAGAACCAGCACCTCGATCCGTGACAGGTCGATGCTGCCGTCGCCCATCAGATCGAGCAGGCGGCCAGGGCAGGCCACCACGATTTCTGCCCCTCGTCGCAGGGCCGCGACCTGCGGTCCTTTGCCCACGCCCCCGTAGACGGTGACGCTGCGGATTTTGGTCTTTTGGCCAAACTCGACGATAGTTTGATGGATTTGCTCGGCCAACTCGCGGGTGGGGGCCAAAATAAGGGCCCGCACCTGCCGCAGCGGGCCACGGGTCAAGCGTTGCAAAATGGGCAGGACAAAGGCCGCCGTTTTACCGGTTCCGGTCTGGGCCAGGCCCATCGTATCGTGCCCATCGAGAACGAGGGGAATCGCTTGCTGCTGGATAGGGGTCGGGGTCTCGTAACCGGCGGCTTTCACCCCGGCCATAATCCGAGAATCAAAAGAAAATTGGTCGAAATTCACTAAGAAGTACTCCTTAACTCTGGTGAGCCAAGTCGCACGCTTAGCCCATACTTTTTTAAGCCGGCCCCTTTTGAGGCCGGGGCGAACGAATTTGTTCGCGCAAACAGTGAGTCAGTATAGCGTCTGTTAAGACATTATGCGAATTTTGGATTAGCCAATAGAGGCTGCGGAGAGTTCGTAATAGATAGGGGTTACGCAGTTGAGCGGCAAACGCATCCTGAGTAGGCGGTAGCCGTATCGAAGGGTGACGTTTGGAGCGGCTGCACCCCTCGATACGCCTTTTCAAGGCTACTCGGGATGCGAACTGCGTAACTCCTAATAGATTTGGAGGGTTATGTGTAATCATCCTGGTCGATGATAATGACATCCTCCGGCTCATCCCGGCGAGGTTGCGCCCTACCTCCGTAAGTGTGGGTGATGATCCGGCCATCTTGCATCGCCTGTTCGATGCGCCGCTGGATGGCCCCTTTGATGAAGCGACGGGTGGCCGGGATCAGGAACAGAAAACCGACCGTATCGGTCAAGATGCCGGGTGTCATCAGAAAAGCGCCGGCGATCAGAATGACGGCCCCATCAAACAGGGCGTCGGTCGGTAATTGGCCCGTTTGTAGTTGGCCCCGGACCCGCATCAAGACCTGAAGCCCCTGCCGCCGGGCCAGAAAAGCCCCCACTGCCCCGGTCAAGATAATCAAGCCTATCGTCGGCAGCGTGCCGATGACCTGCCCTACCTCGATCAGCAAGAATAGCTCGATGACCGGGACCACGATAAAGAGTAAAAGTAGCCTGGCTAACACAATTTTCTCCCTGCTTGGCTGACGTTAATTCCACGCCAACATTATACCCCAAGTTATTCCAAAACCGAATACGGCGATTTAGGCAACTCCAAGAAAATAATCATCCAAAATCGGTAAAGCGTAAAACGAAAAACGTAACATCTTTGACCAATAGGGAGGCTTTACGTTTCGCGTTTTACGTTTTATGTGGCTCCAATTTGACGAATTTAAAACTTGCAACCACTTTATTCAGAAATCAGCGTTATCTGGGGATAACGAGCGCGGTAAAAGTGGCCTTTGTAGCGCCGCAGCAGATAGTCGAGGTAGGGTTGGTGACGGCCCTCACGGATCAAAAAGGCCTCGGCGATGGACTCGTCGCCGGTATCACGCACAAGGTGCTGCACGAATTGAGGGCTGATAGCATCCGACTGAATGAGACCTTGAATAGCTTCCATTTCATCTTCGTTTAAATTTTGGCCCCGTTTTTTCAAACCGCTCATAACATCGTTGAAGCCGATCATCATCTCGGTGCCTTCGCCGGGATTGAAGAAAACCCCAATACCGTTATCGCTTTCCATCAACTCCGGTGGATAGGCAGCCTCGAAGGATGAGACGACTGGCGCATCATCAGTCTCAAGCTCTGTTTCGAACGCCTCAGCCCGGCTCTGGTTATACTGTTGGTACATCTTCTGCATATCGGCAGCCATCGTTGCGCCGTCAGGATAGGTGGTCAAATTATCGCCGTGATACTGGACAAAATGTTGCCGGTAGTGTTCAACTATCTCTTCGGCAGCGGCCAATCTTTTTTTATCATAGCGATAAACAATTTGAGGCGCACTTCGCCACATCTTTTCTCGCGCTTCCTGGATTACCGTTTCAGAAACCGGGCCGAGTAGACGTTGCCCCCCTGACCAATACCACTCGCCTGCCCAGGGAGTCAAGCTGCCGAAGACCACCTCGCCTTTCTTAAAGACTCCCCCGTCGTTATCCACCCGCACCGAGTAGGGTTCGTTGTTAATCAAGTTGAGCAATTCAAGCCGGTTGCGCCGGCTTCTAACGATCCGGTAATAAGCGACGTGCCGTTCGTGCCACTGCCGCAGGTCGGCCCGCTGCTTCTTATTGAGCGACAGCACCCCGGCCAAAATATCGGACACCCCTAGCCCTGACCAGGCGGTGGTTTCCTGGCAGATAAAATCGTCGATGGTGGGAATATCGGCCTGCCCCCCGTGATCGGCCACGTAATTCTGAACGTTATAGCGAAAAAGGTAGGCGTGTTGGCCCATCCAGACCAACTTACGTTTGATGTCCCAGCCGTATCGATCCCGCTGGTGCAAAAATTGTTTAATGCCGGAGGTGTGACGGACACGAGCAAAGCGGGTCTCCAGGAAATCTGCCGCCACCGTGGCCAGCCGGTGTAAATCCTGGTGGGTGGGTGACAAAATCAGATCCGGTTCTATCTCAGCATAGAGAACCCACAATAGGTGGGCCAGACGATCTTTCAGGGTGGGCGTTTCAGGGGGTGGGTTATCCGCCGTCAGGGTTAACGGTAACGGCGTCCCAAAAAAGTCACGGTGATACTGTTCGAGCGTGGTCCACATACCGATCTCTTGATGCAAATCTTCGGCACATTCGACCAGCACGTGGGCTAAATGGCCCCACGCCTTATCGCCTAAGCGCAACGTGTCGTAATCGAAATCATCCTGCGCGTCGATAAGCAGCTCGGTCAACTCGTTAATCATTCGGGGCAATCGTGAGTCGCCCAAACTTGCGTACCCGGAGGGTCTATGGCGTTTAAAATCTATCATTTTTCTTGCCTTCCTTTCTGACCAGGACTTAGGCAGTTCCAAGATTTAAATGATCCCAAAGTTGGATGATGAGTCAGTGGTCCGTTGTCCTTTGCAACTGACCCCTGACAAATGACAACTGACCCCAAGCTCGGATTTTTGGGATGATTATTTTTCTGGCACTGACTTATCATATACCAGTACTTTATAGCAAATGGTCATTTTCGCAAAGAATGGCTTCTGTATGCCTATGACTACCGTCCGGCGCGTGAGGCATGAGACGACCCTAACGCACCGCCGGGCGGGCCAGCCCCCAATCACCGCTTGGGCCGATACCTTCCCGGATCAGACGAGCGTTTGTCCCATCGAAGTTCATAGCCCGGATCGACCATTGGCCGGCCTCGTCGGCCCGCCAGTAGATTTCCTGACCACAGACTCCCAGGAAGCGGGGGGTTGTATCGGTTCCGGGCCGACTGGTCAAACGGCGGAGGCTGCCGTCGGCCAGACCCAGGCGGTAGATTTCCCAATCGCCATCCCGGCGGCTGCTGAAGGCCAGATAGTCGCCGTTTCGGGAAATGGCCGGATAGCTGTCGCTGTCGGTAAAGGTCAACTGTTCAACCCTGGCCCCGTCGAGCGTCACCCGCCACAGACCGCAGTCATCATAACAGCCTTTGACCACCAGATGTTGGTTATCGGGCCACCAGGCCGGATGTTCGCCGGAGAAGCGGTTCACTGCCTGACCGCTGTCGGCGGCGACGATGATTACCTCGTTGTTGGCCCGACCCGGCTCTCCGACCTCGAAGGCGAGCATCTGACCATTGGGCGACCAGGCGATGTTGCGGACGTGATCCTGGGCCACCAGTTGGCGGATCGCCGGTCCCTGGCTGCCGTTTTCCAAGAGCCAGACTCCGTTGCCCTGAGCATACACGCCGCCCAGATCGCTGATCCCGGCCTCGCCAAAGAAGGCCAGGGTGGCCCCATCCGGCGACCAGGCCGGGGCTGCTGCGTGCTGGTGAAGCGTGGCTGCGGGGGCGGTCGGGGCCAGTAACATCAGGTCGTGGGTGCGGTCATTGCTCTGGACATAAGCGAGGGTGGGCGGGGCCGGAGCGGGCAGAGCGAAGGTGTGGGTCACAACGGAGCGTTGGGTGGCGGTGATTATCGGCGTCGAGTCGCTATCGTCGCCACTATCTCCCAACTTGAGGGTGTGGGTGATGGTTCCGGCAAAACAAGGCTTGACCGAAGCTGCCAAGAGGGGCTGGGGCAGGCCGGTAGTAATCTGCTCGACGACACAGGTATACGTTCCGGCGGTGGCTGTGGCCTGACAGGTGGTGCTATCGAGAGAGTCAAAGGCGTCTGCCGGGGCCAGGCTGCTGGTCACGGTCGAGGTCAGGGGAACACTGTGACCGGTGGTGGTAATGGCCGCGTTGACGGTCAGGGTCCGGTCGGCCACCTGTTTTTGATGAAGCAAACGATCCAAATCAACGGGCTGGGCGGCCATCGCCGGATTGAAATCACGCCGCAGCGTTGCTAATTCCGGAGGGATGGGGATGTCATTCTCCTGCAAGGTATTGTATTGGCGCTCAACAGAGTCGGCCACGACCGCTGCGGCGGAAGATTCCTGATAAACGGTCAGCCAACCTAGCGCCCGCTGGTAGCCGGTCAGAACCGACTCAGTCAGGTCGGCATCATCCCTGACCGCGACCAGATCATCGGCCCGGCGTTCGGCGATGAAGGTGTCGAGACGAGCATGAGGCACGATAGCGTGCAATACCTCCTCGCTGGCAAGACGCCAATTATAGAGGGGATCAGCCGGCTCGGCGGCCTGGGCCACCGCGCCACTGCTGACTCCCACGAACAGGAGGACCAGGAGCAGGCTAAAGGCGACCTTCAAGGCCGGGCCAAAGAGGGGCAGGCGAAACAGCGGAAAGGCATCGAGCCGTTGCCATAGCGAGGGGCGGGGCGGGTTGGCGGCGGCGTGGGCGATGACCTGCGTCCGGGTACGGGAACGGAAGGCGGGGCTAGGGCGCACCTGCTGCCCTTGCTTCAGACGCTCGGCGGCGTGGAGCATGGGGCGCAGGGTAGCGGCGTGTTCGGGATAACCGGCCAGACACTCCTCCACCGTGACCCGTCCCCGGCTCAGTTGTTCCAGGCAATGATCCAGAGCATCTTCCAGGCGGCTCACGATCCGGCTCCCTCCATCAATTTGGCCAACGCTTGCAGCCCCCGCATCTGGAGGGCACGGATGGCCCCTTGTTTCTTCTTCATCACTGTGGCTACTTCTTTGGTACTCAAACCGTTGATAAATTTCAAGGTCAAAACCTCTCGCTGATCCTCGGTGAGATGCTCTAGCATGCCGCGCACCCATTCCCCTTCCAATTTACGCTCGATCTGTTTCGATACATTGGCGGACGGATCAGGCTTCATCGTGGCAATCGGCTCCAAAGCGACCGTCTCCTTGCGGGTGCGGTAATGGTCGATGACCATATTCCGGGCAATCTGGTAGAGCCAGGCGCTAAAACGCACCCCCCGCGATTCATACCGCCCCAGATTGTCCCAGGCTTTGATGAACAACTGCGAGGTCAAATCCTCGGCGGTCTGCTGATGGCTGACCCGGTAGAAGATAAAACGATACAGATCATCGATGTGGGCATCATACAACCGGGCAAAGGCTTGGGCCTCGCCCGCCGCAGCCCGGCGCACCAGGTCGGCTTCTTCTTCTAACGAAATCTCTGTTTTTTGAACGGCAGATTTTCCTTTAGCCAAGTTCTCATCCTAAAAAACGATTTGTGGGGTTGATCTGTTACGGGCAGCCAGCGGAGATGACCAAAGTACTATAATACAACTGATTTTAGTTGTCCATTATTGGGGGTATTTTGGTTTGGGGGCGAATGTTTACCATCAACGATTTTACCATCCCGATGGAAGGTTGGAAGGCTGGAAGTTTGGGCCTGAGGCTGATAACCAGCCTTCCAATTCTTCCACGCTTCCAAACAGTCTGAAATCTGCCCAAACTGGAATGTTTCCGAAATATGAAACGGGGATAATGATGAAAAGTTATAGTTCTTTAGAAAATGATTTTGACTCGTAGCTGCCGCATCCCTATGCGGTAGCGGGTCAGGCATAGGGATGCCTCACCGCCCGGTACACAGCCGGGCAATGAGGGTGTCGAGAGCCAACAGACTATCTATGCGCCCGGTTTTGATGGCCACGTCGAACTCTAGCAGCATCTCCATAATCTCTTCCAGGCGAGCCATCGAGAATTTGGCGGCGTCCTTGAGGCGTGCTCTGGCGGCGTAGTCGCTGCGCCAACCTTTGGCCCGGGCGATGTCGCCGGGGGTCATGCCCCGTTCGGCCATATCCTTGACCTCGATCAGGGCACGGATCTGGGCAGCGATGCCACCCAGGATAGCCATCGGATTTTTGCCGGCGTCCAGCTCTTTGCGGAGTTGGTCGTAGGCTTGCCGGGCGTTGCGCTGGCCGATGGCGTTGGACATCCCGAACTTCTCGGCCTCTTCGGTGTAGGGCACGAGCAGCTCGACATCGGCTCCGGTGATGGGTCTGGCCCGGTTGACGTACAGGGTCAACTTTTCGATCTCGCTGTTCAGGGTGCGGGACTCCGGGCCGACCAGTTTGCCCAACAGGTTGGCCGCGCTCGGCTCGATCTGCCCGCCGAGCTGCTTGACCCGGTCGATGATCCAGGGCTGGAGGTTCCGTTTGTCTAGCCCGGCGAAATGAACCTGACCGATCTCCTCGGCCAGCTTGAGAATGGTGTGACGCCGGTCAACCGTGTCCCGCTCGACCAGCACTAAATCGGTGGTCGGGGGCAACTGCGGCAGATAGGCCGCGAACTCCTTTTGCTCCTTCTTTTTACCGCTCAAGTGGCTGAGGTAGCCGGTGATGATAACCAGGCGCCGGGCGGCTAGAAACGGCATCGCATCGGCCTGAGCCCGAATTTCACTCAGTTGCAGATTTTGGCCATCCAGCGTGGTCGTATTCAGATCAGCGCCGGTGGGATCATCCCCTAACGCCGCTTTCATCGCCGCGATTTTTTCAGCGCGACTAAAATCATCCGGGCCGTGGAATAGATACAGCATAGCCGTTACTGACGGGTCTCCACGCGGTGGATGATGAGGCGCTCATCCGCTTTGAGGCTAATTTTCTTGATTTCGAGGGTGGCCGGTTGCCCGCTGACGGTATATTTTTCCTGCACCAGCATGCCCAACGGTTGGGAAAAAATGGCCGCCATCGTCGAGGCCAACATCGCCGCCGGGATGGCCGCCCAGCGGAAGCGACGGTTGGGGCTGCTGACATCCAAGCTGATAGCAAAAAAGGCGGCCAGGCCGGTCAACATCCCGGTCGTGGCCAGCACCGTGCCACAGCGGGGATGGACGGCCAGATGAGCCTCGCCGTGGCGCATGCGCTTGAGCGCCTCGTGCGCGGCTCGTTTGACTTCGGCGGTGTCAATCGGCCCGTACAGGGTGAACCCGGCCCAATCGCTGCGCCCGACCAGCGACAACCGCTTGTGCCGCTCGCTGAGAACGTGGATGGTGGCATGCTCCAGGCCGTGGTTGCGCCGGATTTTTTGGATAAGGGGTAGATCGAAAAATCCCATCGGGATGCTCCTTGATTGTGGGTTAAACGAAGCGTAGTTCAGAAACCTGAGAAGTTAGGTCAAAAATAAGCGTAAAACGTAAGCCGCAAAACGTAAAAAGTCTGGCTACATAGCAATCATTACGCTTTACGTTTTTCGTTTTACGGGCGACCAGCAAATCTTGCTTTGAACCACAAAAAAAGCCGTGAGCTTGTCAACCTAAGCTCACGGCTACATTGTACGCACAATAGCTCAGAGGGCAATATTTCCTTACCTATTCAGTCGATCACGTTTTGAGGAAATCGCACGCCACCGTGCGGCTCCGCTCTGGCACGTAGGTGTGCCTTGCTCCTCGCCTGGACGCGGCCAGTTTCACACAGACAGGAAGGAACACGGATTTGTAACTATTCAGCCTGATGGGGCGTAACC